>CAXMZV010000483.1:0-3936 GCA_964199985.1 Candidatus Ilumatobacter isfjordensis
CGAACCGTTCGCTTGCATTTCTTCAAGATCTGCCCAGTCTTTTGTCCGATCGAAGAACGCCTTGAACACGGCGAGGTCGCGACATGACAGAAAGGGGAGATCGACTCCGTTGAAACGTTCGACTCTCGTCCGCGCTGCGACAACGCTGTGGAAGTCGGTCGTGTCGAGAAACACGTCGACCGGTGTCTCGCCGAACCACAGTCGACTCTGACCATCAGCAACCAGTTGGTTGAACTGATCCGGTGTCGCCGGTGCATGTTCGGCGATCGCGTCGACGACACGTTGGACATCGCTCGACGGCACGAAGACATTGACGTCGATGTCGATGGTGGCGCGGGCTCGAGCAGTGCACCACGCGAGTGCGAGGGCTCCGCCGAAGGCATGGTCGAGCGACGCAGCCGCGAGCGCTGCGTGCAGGGCGACGATCTTGTCGGCGAGCTTCATGACGCCGCGATGCGCCCGAACACCGGGTACTGCGGGTCGATGTCATGGCGCGCGGGAAAGTGTTCAGCCAACTCGAGCACGGCCGCCAACTCCGCGCCGCGATCGTCTGCAACCAGTTGCCAATCGAGCCCGTACCCGGCAGCGGCGACGACTCGGCGCAGGGTGTCGAACCCCGGCACCGTGCGGCGGGATTCGTATGCCGCGAGCGCCGAATGCGAAGTCCCCGACCGACGAGCGAGCTCGCGCAAGGACAGCCCGGCCTGGCGCCGGGCTGCCGTCAGGATCTCTGCTGCATCCATATTCTCAGCGTACCGCCGTATGGTATCGAATTCAATACCATACGGCAGTGACAAACTCGTCCTGATGATCGACGAATTCCCGAAGCAGTATCTGCACAACGAACTTCGAGGGATCCGGTCGGCGATGCTCGGCAAGCTCGACGGGCTGTCCGAGTACGACATTCGTCGCCCGCTCAGGATGAGACGAGCACAGAAATCTTCGAGTGGTTCCAACGTGTGTGCGAGCACTCCGACGCAACCATCGATGCTCTGCCAATCGATACACCCGGCCACGTGCCGTGGTGGCCGCGCCCCAACGTGAAGCTCTTCAACGTGCTCGTGCATCTCGTCGCCGAGACCAACCGCCACGCAGGTCACGCCGATATTCTGCGCGAACAGATCGACGGCAGGACCGGGCTGAGCGGTGACGAGTCGTCTTGGGCACACCGGTTTGCCAAGATCGAGTAGGCGGCGCGCGTCAGGGAGTAGGTGCTGCCATCTTCGCCCGGGCGTTTGCGGTGACGAGCAGGTAGACGCCGGTGATGACGAGCACGCCGCCGACCAGCTCGGCCGTTCCGAGTCGCTCGCCGCGGATCAACCAGCCGAAGAACACCCCGGAGATCGGGATGAGGTACGCGGTTGCTGCGGCCTGTGTTGCGGCGGCGCGCTTCACAATGGTGGCCATCAGCGCGAACGTCACGGCATTCGCTGGGATGGCCGCATAGGCCAACGGCACGAAGAGCCCCACCGACCAGTCGGTGTCGGCGGTCCCTTCGACGAGCAACGCAACCGGGATCAAGACCGCCGCCGACATCGGCAGCTGCACCGCAACGATCATCACCGGTGAGACTGAACCGAAGTCACGCCACTGCATGAACACCGTTCCGAACGCCCAGGCGAGCGCAGACACTGCGAGTGCGATGATGCCGACCGCGGTGGTTTCTCCGCTCAGTGACGGCCACGCGAGGACCATCGTCCCGAAGAACCCCACGACCAAACCAAGCGCGCCAAGACGCGTTGGCCGCGTCCCCATCAGCAGCAGCACAAGCAGCGCGGTGAACAACGGCATCGTGCTGCTGAGCAGCGACGCCACCCCAGCCGACACACGACTCACACCGAACACCAGCAGGCCACTCGAAATTGTGGTGATCGCCAAGCTGAGAACGAAGATCTTGCCGAGCATCGCCCGGTCGGTCGGAATGCGTTCGCGGCGGACCAACGTGACGAAACACAACAGGAACGTCCCGCCCACCACCGTGCGCAAGCCAGCCAACAGCAACGGCGTGGTGTGGTCGAGCGCAAATTTCAGAGCCGTGAAGTTCGCGCCGATCAGCAGCGCGACGAGGATCACCAGCGCAAGCGTGACCCGCGGGTTTGGTGTTGATGCGGTCAACGCAGTCAGGCGGGCATGACCTTCGAGGCGAAGCCGGCCATCTTGTCCGCGACCTCACCGGGGGCGCCGATGAACATGAAGGCAGGGATCACCAGCCGGTGAATGCCCCACGAGGCGGCTTCCTCGACTGCTGCTGCCGGGTCGTCACCGAAGATGCCGGGGTGCACACCGGTCATGTCGAGTGCCTCCGGGTCGCGCCCGGAGTCGGCGGCAGTCTGTCGAGCGATGTCCATCAGCTCGGCCATGTTGCCCTTGCCGGGGAAGAAGCCGTCGCCCATCCGGCCGGCACGCTTGGCCGCAGCCTCGCTGTGACCTCCGATGTGAATCGGGACCGAGCCGTTGGTCGGCTTGGGGTTCGACGACAGATTCTCGAAGTTGATGAACTCACCGTCGTAGGAGGCGCCGTCGGTCTTCCAGAGTTCGCGCATGACGTCGGCGTATTCCTCGGTCCGACGGGTGCGGCCCTCCCAGGGGATGTCGAGCGCCTCAAACTCTTCGCGCAGCCAGCCGATACCGATGCCGAGCATCAGTCGACCGTCTGACATCGAGTCGAGGGTGGCGACCTCCTTGGCGTACGTGACCGGGTGCCGCTCGGGAAGGAGCGAGATGCCCGTCGCAAGCTTCAGCGTCGTCGTGTGAGCCGCTACGTAGGCCAACCAGATGAGCGGGTCCGGAATCGGGCTGTCACCAGACCCTGGCATTTTGCCGTCAGGTGCGTATGGGTACGTCGACTCGTAGCCCTCGGGGTACACAATGTGCTCAACGGTCCAGAGCGATTCGAATCCCGCACCCTCGGCCGCTTTCGCGAGCTCGATGGCGCCGGCACCCGAGGTGAACGTCATGGTGTTGGCAAAGGCGATTCCGAACTTCATCCCCGCATCTTGCTCGACGTCGTCATCGCCACGAGCATCGGCGCGACGCTGTCGCTGGTCAGTCGGCGGCGCGAGCGTTGTCAAGTCGCGCCAACAACACATCGACCTCGTTGAGACTGTCGGTGAGCTGCGCGTGCACTCGGCCGAGCGCCACCCTGACGTCATCGAGGTCATCGGTGGACGTCGGTTCCTCGCCGTGCCCGACGATCAGCCACGACAGGCTGACTCCCAAGATGCCGGCCAGCGCTGTCAGTCGATTGCTGCGCGGCGAGGCAACACCGCGCTCCCACTTGTCCACCGTCGACACCTTGACGCCCAATTGATTCGCGATGTCGGTCTGGGTGCGCCCCGCAGCGATGCGGGCGTCAGCGATACGTGCCCCGAGGTCGCTGGCCGAGTCTTCGATGCCTCGAGGTTGTGCTTCGGGGTCGCCATCGAGGAAGCGGTGCAGTGAGTTGGTCGTTTGCTGATCCGTCATTCGTCCATCCAGTGAGTGGTGATTGTCGACCATACGCAGCGATCCGCACGCCGACAACGGAGAGGCGATTTCGGATTCGGGCGAAGGTGGGGCGGTCGCGTCGCTGACGGCGGCCTGAAGCCGTTCGCGCGACGGGTCGAGGTCGACCTCTCGCAACACCTCGACTTCGACGAGGACAACCCGACCCGACATGCGTCTCGTCGCCCGCTACGGCTGAACGACGGTGAGCACCGTTCCGGTGCTGTCGCCATCTGGATCGGTGTTGGTCCCACGGTTGTAGGTGGCGCCTCCAACGGTCACGTTGGTCACCGTGATGTCGCCGACGTGGACGGCGTCCGTGCCCGGGTCACCGGGGTTGCCGCCGACGTCGTCGCAGTGGCCTTCGACGAAGTAGTTCGGGGCTACCTCGGCCAAGAACAACCAGTTGTCTGCGTTTCGTGGTCCGAGGTCTTGGTCGGATCCGACGCCGAA
>CAXMZV010000484.1:0-3929 GCA_964199985.1 Candidatus Ilumatobacter isfjordensis
CACCTCGTCGGGCGATTGGCCTTCGCCGACTGCGGCGAATTGGAGAAGACCGCCGACCAGGTGCTCGACCAGTCCATGGGCATCCATGTCCTCGCACGGCGACGCTGACGCCCATCGGTTCGTTGTAACTCCCGCTACCAGCGACTCGGTGGCCTCGATCGACCGCTCAAGCAACTCCAACACTTTCGCGCTACGCATGATCGCTCTTGGACGACCTCAGCGCGTTGTCGTTCCTCGTCTCACTCATGGCGGGTCCCGGGTTGCCGTGCTCGTGTCCGTCCCATCGAAGGCAGCGCCGAGCGCTGCACGCTAGGGACCTTGGTCCATCATTCGCCTCCCTCCTCGTCTCGGGTGACCCTCGACCCCGTCGACCCGCGGGTTCGCCAAGCCGCGTGATGCCCGCTGGGGCACGACTCGGCACCACGCCGGTCGACCAGCTCGGCGAAGCTCCCGCCCGCACCCGCCGACGGGCGGCCGCCAGACAGCCACCCCGGCGACCGACGAACCACCGAACCCGGCGAGCGACGCTGTGCGGAACCTGCCACCTCCGGCAAACCTGCGCGACGCGAAGCGCAGGGGACGGGGCCGAGCCAATGTCGCCGGTACCGGCGATGAAGGTCCGAACCGACCCTGGTGGTTCGTCGGGGTCTTGGGCTTCGGTGTCGTCGCTTGTCGTTCACTCCTGTTGTAAAGGCGCCGCGCCCGCCGAAACGGGACAGCACGCCGGCCGTCGGGGTCAGGCGCCACCGACCGACACGGACGCAGATGGGCCGTGATCTACGTGTGAACGCTGTCCCAGATGTCCCTCTCAGTCCATTCCACTCTGGAAGGAGGAACTCACGCCAGTCCGGATCGGCCGCAGCGTCCGCTTCTCCGTCGAGCACCTCGAGAGCTTCGTTGCCGCACGCCTTGCCGCTGACTGACTCGAACCGTCGACCTCTTCCACCAGAGGTGTCTGCGCGGGAACGGACAGAAGGTCGATGTGTTCCATCAGGCAGCCCTGCCGCGCACGCCGAAATTGTCCACCTGATTGTCCACCGGATCGAAAACGACAAAACCCCAGGTCGGAGGAAATGACCTCTGACCTGGGGTTTCTACGGTCGGGCTGACAGGATTTGAACCTGCGACCCCTTGTCCCCCAGGGGCTCCCAGAGGCCGCAAAAGACCTGGTAGAATGGCATCGTACCAGCGTGGGGGTTCTTCGGGGGTTCACCATTGTGCGCTGAAGTTCGTCGAAATTCGTGTGGAAGAACCCCCCGAAGAACCCCCGACGTCGTGATGGAGGGCTGATGCCACGAACAGACCGAAATCGTGCTCCCGGTGAGGGCACGCTCTACGAAGAGAAATCACGCAACCGATGGGTCGGCGCTGTAGTCATCGACGGCAAGCGCCGCAAGGTGACGGCCAAGACCAAGACCGAAGCACGTCAAAAGCTGAACGCGCTGACGAGATCACGGGACAATGGCGAGCAGGTGGGTGATGGCAATACGACAGTCGCTCAGCTCGTTGACAAATGGATGGCCCGCGACGTCGCGAGCCGGTCAATTGCGCCGTCGACCCTCGACACCTACCGCTGGTCGACGCGGACCATCAACGCCGGCCTCGGCAAACGCCGTGTACGTGAATTGACGACCGACGACATCGAGAACTGGCTCGACAAGATGTCCGAGGCCGGGCTCGCTCGTTCGAGCCTGAAGAAGTTCAGGTCGACGCTCCGCCAAGCGCTTGAGTTCGGCGAACGTCGAGGCGTCGTCAACCGCAACGCCGCGAGCATCGCCAAGCTCACGCCCGGAGCCCGGCCAACTGCCGAACGGACGGCGCTCACAACCGATCAGCTACGTACGTTCCTGACCGTGTGCTCGAATGAGCGACTCGGCGCAATGTTCGCCATTCAGGCCACGGTCGGCCTTCGCCCCGGCGAGGCATCTGGACTTTGCTGGGATGCCGTTCATCTTGAATCGGGCACGATCACGATCCGGACGGCCGTACGCAACGAGGGGAACACTGCTGTGCTCGTCGACCGACTCAAGACACGGCGAGCCCACCGAGCGGTCGTGCTCCCTGCTGAGGTGGTACGGATGCTCGCCGAGCACCGTCGTCGGCAGAATGTCGAGCGGCTCGCGTCGGACAGCTGGGCGGATAGGAGGCTGGTCTTCGCCACCCGTGCCGGCACTCCCCTGTCGGCAAGCAACGTTCGCCGCGAACTCGATCGGGTCACGTCGGAGGCTGACCTGCCCAGCGTGACGCCCAACGAACTGCGCCACACCGCAGCGTCGAATCTCTCGGCAGCCGGTGTGCCCATCGAGCAGATCGCAGACGTGCTTGGACATACCGACACGGCGATGCTGATGGAGGTTTATCGCCACGCTGTGCGACCCTCGATCGGTGCGGCGGCTTCTGCAATGGATCGCCTCATTGCCGAGAACGCCTGACCATGCCGACTCGAGCGTCCAACGCTGGAGTGACGAACGTTATAGAACACCCGCTCTGAAAAAGATTGCCGGGTATGAGCGGGTCGCTCGGGCCACGCTCCAGATGTTCTGATCTGCTGAGAGTCGGGTTCCGAGAGTTGATGTTTTGGGAAGGCCCCGTGACGGCGACCGTTGTGAGTGTTATTCGGTCCGTGCGCTGGAAATGGTTAGCGGTCATGTCGAGGGTCTGGCGCTTCGAGTCGGTCGAGCAGCCTGGCGAGGGTGGTCTCGTCGCCGACGTTGCCGGGAAAGATCACGTACGGCAGGCGGTCGTTGCCGATCGAGATGTCGAGCACGGGGATGATGCCGGGGAGGGCCTGGCCTGCGACCTCGGCGGTCCGCACGTTGAAGGCCTTGGTGAGGAGTTCGTGGGCGGTGATGCCGCCCTTAGCGATCACCCAGGTGGGTGTCGTTGTGGCTGCGATCATGCGCACGGTGTCGGTGACGGCGTTTGCGATGGTTCGACTGATTTCGAGTGGTGTGCGCGTGTCGTTTGCGGTGACGAGGTTGCGGCTGGTTCGCAGTAGAACGGAACGGCTTGTGAGCAACTCGACGGCGCTGGCCGTTGTGTCTGCGACGTGGCCCCCGACGCGATCGGGATCGAGGAGTTCGTGGACGTCGAGTTCGACGAGGTGGGGTGAGTGCGTGTCGAGCGCTTGGGCGACTTGGGCGTTGGTGAGGTCGGTGTGGGAGCCGACAACGACGAGTCCGTGACGGGCTCTGGCGTCGGACCGTCCGAGGTCGGCGATGGCGGGCGGTCCGAGGTCGGCGGCGGCGCGCACGTACGACGGGCCGGTGCGGTACACGAGTGTCGACCCGTCGGCTTCTGCACGTCGCGCTGCGGTATCGAAGACACTCAGATGTGCGTAGTTCGTGGCGTTGACGATGATGGCTTGTCCGCTGGCTGCACCGCGGAGTTTCGAGGTGATGCCGTCGATATCCTCACTGCTCAACTCGTCGAGGCCAATATCGATGACGTCGTCGGGCGCGCCGCGGTGACGCGCCCAGTCGGCGAGGGTCAGTTCTGTGAACCCGAACGTGGCGTCGGCTGCGAACTCTGTGTCGCGGGCCGGTACGAGTTCCCCATTGCGGTGGACCCAGGGGATGCCGTCGGCGGTGAATCGCCCGGCTTCGAAGAAGGCCGGGCAGATCACGATGCCGTCCGGATCTTGTCCAGCACCGGCAACCAACGCGTCGACCTCGGCAGGGAAGTGTCCGCGCAGTGTCGAGTCGCTGCGGCTGATGAGGCGGAGGCGGAGACCTTCGGTGTCGGCGACGCGGGCGAGCGCGGCCCCGACTTCTCGGTTCACGTCGGCTGCGTCGCCTTCGGGCAGTGATCGACTGTTGGTGAGCACGAAGGTGATCGGGGCACGACGGCGAGCGGCTGCGGTCAGAGTGTCATTGTCCCAGGCGGTGAGCAGCGGCACTCCTGACACGGACTGGCAGCCGGTCGGATCA
>CAXMZV010000485.1:0-3918 GCA_964199985.1 Candidatus Ilumatobacter isfjordensis
TGCGCTCTTCAACCGGAATACCGGCCACGCCGCTAAAGTATTTGCGCACCAGATGTCCGACATCTTCGCTTTTGAGGTCGTATTCGCTGGGCAGTGTCCTCGGCAGGAATGCCCATCATGTCGCAGATGATCTCGAGGGGGAGTGCCGCTGCGATGTGCTCGACGAAGTCACACTGCTTGTCAGGGAACTGTTCCTGGATGCGGTCGACGATGACCTTGGCCTTCTCTACGACGAGACCTTCGACCCGGGTCACTTCCTTCGGGGTGAACCCCTTGGAGACGATCGAGCGCAGCCGGAAGTGTTTCGGGTCGTCCATGTTGATCATCGATCCGAAGAACTCGTTCATGTCGGGCGGGAGGTCGCCGATGTTCGACCCGTGACCCGAGCAGAAGGTCTTCGCGTTGCGGCTGACTGCCCAGATGTCCTCGTGGCGGGTGAGTGCGTAGTAGCCCGCGCCGGGTGGGAACGGGCTCTCCTCGATGACCCGTTCTTCGAAGTGCTGCAGGTCGGGTGTGTCGCGGAGCGCCTGGAATGTTGCCTCGCGGATGTCTCGGGAGCCTGCCCAGAATTCCATGTCGGAGAGGTCGATCTGGTCGAGCGAGATGTCGGCGGCATGCAACGTCATGCCCGTACTGTAGAGATGTCGACCTGTCACGGTCATGTTGGGTCGAGATCAGGATGGTTGAATGGATCCGATGATGGACTTCTCCGAAATCGAACGCGTGCTGGTCGTGACCGCACATCCCGACGACGTCGACTTCGGTGCGGCGGGCTCGGTGGCGAACATGACCGACGCTGGGATCGAGGTCGCCTACTGCCTGGTGACCGATGGGCAGGCCGGTGGATTCGATCACTCGATTCCGCGCACGGAGATGGCGGCGATCCGGCGAGAGGAGCAGACCAAGGCGGCTGCCGAGGTCGGTGTCACGCGCCTCGTGTTTCTCGGCCACATGGATGGTGAGGCGGTGGCCGACATGGCGCTCCGTCATGACATCAGCGCAGTCATCCGGGAGGTTCGGCCGCAGGTCGTCATCACCCAGAACCCGATGCGCAACCTCGATTCGACCTATGGCTCGCACCCTGACCACCTCGCCACGGGCGAGGCCACGATGTGTGCGGTCTATCCCGACGCTCGCAATCCGTTCGCTTTCGCCGGTCAGCCGTGCGCTGAACTCGACGACTGGGCCGTCGACGAAGTGTGGGTGATGCTTGGCGCGGACGCTCACGACTTCATCGACATCACTTCCCAGCTCGATCGCAAGATCCGTGCGCTGCGCTGCCACGAGAGCCAGCATCGCGATCCTGATGCGCTGGAAGAGCGAGTACGAACATGGTGGAAGAGCATTGCTGCCGAACGTGGCCGGCCGGAGGGCACCAGTGCCGAGGCGTTCCGCGTCGTCGACACGCGTTGAACCGGAGAAAGTTCCTTATGGTCCCGGCAAGATCCGTCGATGACTGTCCATGGCCATCAGTTTCCGACTCAGCAAGAAGCCTGACGAGAACCTCATCGTCGACCGCGTGACGGGTACGTTCAACCGACGTCAGCTCGATCTCGATATGGCTGCGGGTGTGGATGCTTCAGGCATGTCGACCGCCACGTTGATGATCGACGTCGACGACTTCGAACGCTACGGCAAGCGCGGCGAGGTGTCCGCTGACCAGGTGCTCGAGCGTGTGGCCTGGGTCGTGATGGCGACGGTGCGTACGTCCGACATCGTGTACCGGCATCGGCACGCGAGCTTTTGTGTGTTGCTGCCTGCAACCCCTGATGAGGACGCAACGACGGTTGCCGAGCGCGTTCGATCGAACATCGAGTCGACGCCGCTACTCGTCGGATCGAACGTCACCGTGTCGGTCGGTGTTGCCGTGGGTGATTCGCACGCAGTCTCCGAGACCGTCGAGCGCGCCGACGCAGCCCTTGAATCGATCGCCACCAGCGGTGGCAACGTCGTCGTCCACGACTGACATCCTCGCCACCTCCTCCATTTGCGGCCATCGATCTGCACGCGCGGCGTACTCGTGCGTGACCGCAACGCTGAGGATCTACTGCCGCGCGTGCACCAGCACGGCGTCGTTCGTGTTCGGGCACCGTCCGGCTCGCAGCGTGTAGTGCTCGCCAGCGCTGCTCAACTCGGCGATTGCATATCCCTCGCTCGAATCGTGCACTCCCGCCCCGATGGGATGCATCGCCGCGATCTGCAATCCTGCTGATTCGGCCTCGGCCGCCCACATGTTGACGAGTGCCTGGCGCAGTGTCGGGTCATCGAGCAAGTCGGTGCCCTCGAGGGTGAGCGTGACGTTGCCGATATGGACGGGTTCCAACGTGCCGGCGTCGACCACGTCGCCGCCGAGTTCGCCATCCAGCATCACGACCACCGGGCCGAACTCGCCAGTGACTCCGCCGACGAAGCCGTACCGCACCACAGGAAATCCGTCGTCGCCTGTCGTGGCGTACCGAACTCGATCTCCGTGGTGAAACAAGGTCATGGCTGCCCCTGGAACTCCTCGATGACGCTGTCAGAGAGTTGAGGCCAGTGGCGGAGCGCTTCGGTGTTCCATTCGTCGAATGGTCGATCGGTGAGAGCGACGAGCGAAACGTCGGCCCGCGGATCGGTCCACATCAGCGTGCCTGCTCCGCCGAAGTGGCCGTAGGTGCCCGGCGAATTGCGCGCACCAGTCCAATGCGGTGACTTGTCACCGCGAATCTCGAACCCCAAACCCCACGGGCACTGCGCATAGCGACCCACGCCTGGAACCATACCTGCCAACGTCGGGTACTGAACACGAACAGCCTCAGCTGCCGTGGCAGCACTCACCAACGATGGGTTCCGCACTTCGGACAGAAACCGCACGACATCGTCAGCCGTGCTCCACACCCGATGTGCCGGAGATCCGCGCAATTCGCTGTCTTGCATTCCCAACGGTTCGAACACTGCAAGGCGGAGGTACTCGGCGAACGTTATCTCGCTGCCAAGCTCGACGAGGGCCGCAGCGAGCTCGATACCACCGTTGGAGTAGGTCCGCGTGCGTTCCGGCACGGCAATGGGCGTCGTTCCGTTGAACGGATAGCCGCCAGCGTGACTGAGCAGATGACGCAGAGTGCAGTTGCGCTGGCTGGCGAACGACTCCGGCAACTCCGCGTCGAGATCGACAATGCCTTCTTCAACGGCGACGAGCACTGCCCACGACGTCATCGGCTTGGCCAATGAGGCGAGACGGAACACTCGGTTCGTATCTCCGTACGTCGACGCGACGGTTGACGTGCCGGGGCCGTGTTGGACGACCGCAGCTGAGACGTTGTCGACCGGCCAGTCGGCGCAGAGGTCGAGAGCGGTCATCGAGCGGGCCGCCGTCGACTCAGGTGAAGTCTTGGATCAACTCGGCGACACGGAACGCAAGGTCGACGCCCTGTCGCGCGTTGAGCCGCGGATCGCACACCGTCTCGTACCGACTGTCGAGGTCGGAATCGACCAACTCGTCGCCGCCGCCCAGACACTCGGTGACGTTCTCGCCAGTGAGCTCGACGTGGATGCCGCCAGGCCATGTGCCCTCGGCGCGATGGGCCCGGACGAAGCCGCTGATCTCGCGAACGATGTCGTCGAAGTGACGCGTCTTGCGACCGCTGGGTGCAGTGAAGGTGTTGCCGTGCATCGGATCGCACGCCCATACGACAGGGTGGCCAGCGTCGGCCACGGCACGGAGCAATGGACGCAGCCCGTCTTCGATCTTGTCGGCACCCATGCGAGTGATGAGTGTGAGGCGACCGGGGATGCGCGATGGGTTGAGGATGGCGCAGAGTTCGAGAAGCTCCTCAGCGGTCATCGTCGGGCCGACCTTGCAACCAATGGGGTTGCCGACGCCGCGGGACTCAAGACCTACCTGTTCAAGTAATTCATCAACACGCTTTAGTCGCTGTT
>CAXMZV010000486.1:0-3908 GCA_964199985.1 Candidatus Ilumatobacter isfjordensis
GACCGACGGTGAATCGGCGACGGAGGTTTCGTTGAGAGTTCTTCATGACCAGAACCCCGTCGACCAGGTGGCACCGGCCCAGGAAGCGCCAGACCAGGACGCACCCGACCACGAAGCCCCAGACCACGAAGCCCCCGACCAGGACGCACCCGACCACGAAGCCCCAGACCACGAAGCCCCCGACCACGAAGCCCCCGACCAGAGGCCGCCCGACCAGGACGCACCCGACCACGAAGCCCCAGACCACGAAGCCCCAGACCATGTTCCGCCGGACCAGGAGGCGCCGCTCCATTCACCACCGGACCATGAGGCACCGGAGGGCGCCGCAATTCCCAGTCGTGATGTGGTGGTCAACGCTGCTTCGAACTTCTGTTGCGGTGCCTCATGTGCGAGCTTTGGCTCGGCGGTTGCTGCCTTGACATCCAGCCGGCCGCTGCCGTCGAGCACCTCACCCTCGGCGAGGTCTTCGGCGGTCTGCTCAAACTCCCACTTGACCATGTCGGGGGTGAGCGACGGGTCCTTCGACAGCAGTGCAGCGACGAATCCGCTGGTGACTGCTGCCGACTGCGACGTACCAGAGCCTCGGAAGTAGCGCTCGTCGACGACTGCGCCGGGATGCATCGAATCGAGCATCGAGCCGGGAACACGGAAGCTAAGGATCGAACGGCCCGGTGCAACAATGTCCGGGGTGCGGTACCGGTTGCCACCGGAGCTCCAGCTGGCCATGACGTCACCCGAGCCGGAGGATTCGTACGACTCGGTGCCGCCGACGGCGATGACGTAGGGGGAAACGGCCGGGCTGTCGATGCCACCGTGGTCGTTGCCACGGTTGCCGGCTGCGGCCACGACGACAATGCCGGCGTGCCAGGCTCGCTCAACAGCTGCGGAGAAGGGGTCGCCGACGTTCGTCTTCACACCGGGCATACCGAGGGAGAGATTGAGGACTCTGATGTTGAGGCCGTTGTCGTTCTTGTGTTCGACGACCCAATCGATGCCAGCGATGACCTGTGCGATGTTCGTCTCGCCCGTGGCGCCGGCCACCTTGAGGCTGACGATGCGGCTGTCGGGCGCCACACCGACGACCTGCTTGCCGTCGTTGCCGGCGATGATGCCGGCGAGGTGCGTCCCGTGGCCGAACGTGTCGAGGTTCGCGAGGTTGTCTTGCCCTCCCTCGTTCGAGAGGTCGGGTCCGTAGATGATCTTGCCCGGCTGGTCGAGACCGAAGACGGGTGCGACACCGGAGTCGATCAGGGCGACGTCGATGCCCTTGCCGGTGAAGCCTTGACCGGCGAGCTGCTGATACGACGTCTCGGTGATGAGTTGCAACGGCACCGGCTGGCCGGGCTTGACCTCCATGGACAGGCTGATCGGCCCCGGTGCGGCCATGGGCGTCTGCCCCGCCGGGACATCGACCGCAGCGGCGGAAGCACCAATGAGTCCTGCGAGCGCGCACAGTGCGACAGCCCCACGTCGTCGTGTTGTTCCGCTGAATCGTCGCTGCTCACGTGTCTGCGCCGTCGTCATCGTCTGCACCTGGTTCCCTGTTGTCACGAGAATCATTAGAGCACTGGGGGCGACAGAAGATCCAGAGAGACTGGGTCAAGAGTCATTCAATGATCCATCAAGTCCCCAGACCGGGGCCTCCTCATTCCGCGTATCGGGCCGAGGAAGGCCCCAGATTCATCCACCGGGCCAACAACGACGGCGATTTCGGTTCCTCGAAGCGTTCGCGCGACGAGCCGCGCTCAGAGACGCCCGGCAACACTGAACGTGAGAATCTGCGGTCATGATCGCTGCCAGTTTTCCGGCAGCCACTTCAATCCGCTTGACGGTCCTGGGCTTCGCGGAAGCGTTCCTGCAGGCGGACGCGCAGTTCGCTGGGGTTCGCGTCGACGAACTCGCGGCGTTTGCGTTGCGCCGCGGACGTGCCCGCTGCAATGCCGACGGCGGCAGCGCCGACGACGCCGGCGAGGCCAACCCACTTCCAGATGCGCATGGGTCAGTACCGTAGGTCGTCATGACCAACGAACGGCTCACTGCGACACCGTTCGAGGAGGCTGCGGCGCTGGCTCGCACCGGCGATGTGTGGTTGTTTCGTGGGTCGTCGGTTGCGGACCGTGCGATCAGGGCGGCAACAAACAGCCCGGTGAATCACGTCGGCATGGTCATTGCGCTCGACGATCTGCCGCCGCTGCTGTGGCACGCCGAGCTGGGTCGGACGATCCCCGACGTGTGGGCGGGCATCACGCACCGGGGCACCCAGCTCCACCGGCTCGTGGACGCTGCCGGCCAGTGGCATCACCGGTATGGCCAGGAAGCGTGGATGCGCCAGATCGATGCCGACGTGACCACGGAGATGGAAGACGCGATCCTCCACACCATCGACGAACTCGACGGGCGAAAATTCCCCGGAACCCGCTCGCTGGCGTCAGGGTGGATCAAGGGGCGCGTGCACCGGCGCACGAAGCCCGAGCAGTTGTTCTGCGCCGAGGTCGTGGCGATCACCTACGAACGCATGGGTCTCCTCAACGAGACCCGCCCACCGAACTGGTACGACCCCGGCAAGTTTTGGAGCGGCGATCACCTCGAGTTGAACGGCGCCACGTTGGGCCCCGAGATCGCTGTGGACGACATCCCGCCGTTCACCCTCGAGACCTGATCCGCTCCACGTCTTCGCCAGCGCGCCCCGGGCGCGACAATGCGGCAGGACGTATCGAAGGGGATCGAGATGACCGAGAGCACAACCAATATTGATGTGGTGATCGTCGGTGCGGGGTTCGCCGGCATGTATCAACTGAAGCGGATGCGCGACGCCGGCTTCAGCGCCGTGGTGATCGAGGCCGGCGACGACGTCGGTGGCACCTGGTATTGGAATCGCTACCCGGGAGCGCGCTGCGACATCCTGACGGTCGACTACTCCTACAGCTGGGACCCGGAGTTGGAGACGGAGTGGACCTGGTCCGAGCGCTACGCCACCCAGCCCGAGATTCTGCGGTACGCCAACTTCGTTGCCGACAAGCACGATCTGCGCCGCGACATTCGCTTCGGCACTCGCGTCGAGTCCGCGTCGTGGGACGAGGGCTCCAACCGCTGGACGGTCAGCACCACGAGCGGCGACGTCGTCGCCCAGCACTACGTGATGGCGACCGGGTGTCTGTCGGTGCCGAAGGTCCCCGACGTCCCGGGCGCCGACCGCTTTCAGGGTGAGGTGTACTTCACCGGCAGCTGGCCGCACGAGGAAGTCGACTTCACCGGCAAGCGTGTTGCAGTGATCGGCACCGGTTCGTCAGGCATCCAGTCGATCCCGATCATCGCCGAGCAGGCGGCGCAGCTCACCGTGTTCCAGCGGACGCCCAACTTCTCGATCCCCGCGCACCATGGGCCCATTGCCGAGGATCGGCTGACCGACTACCGCAAGGACCCTGCGGCATATCGCCAGGAGGCAAGAGTTTCCCGCATAGGTGTGCCCTTCGTGCCGATCTCTGAGACCAGTGCGCTCGAGGTCAGCGACGAGGAGCGAATCGCCGTGTACGAGGAGACGTGGCAGCGCGGTGAGCTCGCCTACTTGGGACCGTTCAGCGACCTCGCAATCGACGCCGAGGCGAACGACACAATGCGTCAGTTCATTCACGGCAAGATCCGCGACATCGTCGACGATCCTGAAGTGGCGGAGACGCTGTGTCCCACCAACCACTACTTCGCCACCAAACGTCCGTGTCTCGACACCAACTACTACGAGACCTACAACCGCGACAACGTCAGGCTCGTCAACCTGCAAACGGATCCGATCGCCACGATCACGGAGAGCGGTATCGACACGAGTGAGTCGATGCAGTTCGACGCCATCGTGTTCGCCACCGGCTTCGATGCGATGACCGGAGCGATCGTCGGTGTCGATATCACCGGTC
>CAXMZV010000487.1:0-3902 GCA_964199985.1 Candidatus Ilumatobacter isfjordensis
CCATGCCCGGGTCCACCGCGTTACAGGCTGCGCGAGAAAGGGGCAGGTCACATCGGAGCACCATGTGCTGGTCGTGGGCGCCTCGGGTGGGGTCGGGGTCTTTGCTGTCCAACTCGCCAAAGCCCTCGGCGCAGACGTGACCGGTGTCTGCGGCACGACGAACCTGGATCTTGTTCGGTCGCTGGGCGCCGACCACGCCATCGACTACACCAAGGAGGACTTCACTCGGGGCGGCCCGCGCTACGACGTGATCTTGGACATGGCCGGCAACCGCACCTTGTCTGATCTGCGGCGGGCGCTGCGCCCGGATGGCACGCTCGTCATGGTCGGACAGGCGGGCATCCCGACATCAGAGCAGAGTTGGTTCAAGTCACTGAGTCGCTGGCTCCGTGCCGCAGCGTGGTCGACGTTCAACCGGCAGAGGTTGGTGGCGTTGATCCCAACAAAGACCCAGCAGGACCTGCTGCTCGCACTCACGGACTTCATCGAAGCCGACACACTCGTTCCGATCATCACCGCGACTTATTCGCTGAACGAAGCACCGGCGGTGATCGAACGATTGGAGGAGGGCCACGGGCGAGGCCAGGTAGTCATCGAGTTCTCCGTCTGATGGAGGGCGCCCCCTGCCTGACCGAACTACTCGTCAGTTTCGTCTACCCGAGCTACGAATTCGGTCGCAGGCTCAGCTACGCCGAATGGGGTTCGGCTGGGGCTGTGCCCGTGTTCTACTGCCACGGGTTCCCATCACCCGGATCGCCGGACCAGGGACGCCTACCGTTGGCGATGGTCGGGTGGTTCCGTCGGTGCGCGGGCCTTCGTGACGATGCCGAGGGGACTCACTCGTCGGTCCGATCGAATCCTCCCTCGTTCTTTCACCTGCTCTGGGATCCCTCGCCTGTGACGAGGCCGCTGTCAGGCGGTTTGTCTTCGCCCGGAGCGAGCCCGTTGACGACGAGCCAAATGCCGAGGACGAGTTCGAACAGGCCGGTCGGGAAGGCCAGGAAGAACAGATCGACGCCGGTGGCCAGCAGCAGAATCGAGCTGAAACCGGCGACGCCAACCGCGGCGATGCCCCAGATGGACAGCCACTGGGGGATGCGGCGTGACTGGTACATCAGCGTGTACCAGATGATGCCGGCCACGCCGAAGAACACATGGTGGACTTCCCACCCGAATCGGTCGAAATCTCGCAGGCTGTCGGCCACCGAAATCAGTTCGGGCGACGACGAACCGCCTTCCGCGTACCTCTCGCTCACGGGGACGAGCAGGAATGTTCCCAGGGTGCTGACCGCGAGGATGGACGCTTCGGCGATTGAACACCCGAGAGCCAGCACGGCCAACAATGGATTCTGGTGTTTGACTGCGGCGTAGAGCAGAGCAGCCAGCACGACGATCCCGACGCTGGTGATGCACAACTCCATCACCGAACTCCGACGCAGCAGCGCGGTGTTGTCCACAATGTTGTCCAGGGTGTCGGTGGTGTTGTCCGAGAACAGTGACAGCGTCATCGCCTCAGTCAGGATGCTGCCGACGAAGACGACGAGATACGTGGTCCCCAGATAGCGGCCGAGGCGCCTGTCTTGGTCCATGACCGCACCGCCGCTTCGCTAGACCTTGGTGGTGACTGAGCTGGTGGGCTCGGTGGACGTCGTGGGGCTATTGAATCCCTTGACGATCAGCCAGACGGCAAGGACCATCTCTTGCAAACCGATGGGAATGGTGAGGATGACCGACAGCGTTGAGCTCGGGCTGTGGCCGTACAGTCCGCGGATCCCGGCGACAATCACGAGTACGGCGCCGATGAATCCCCACACGGACAGCCAGCGCGGAACAAGTTCGGACCGGTACATGAGGCCGTAGAGGATCAGCGCGCTGATGCCGAACACGATCGCGGTGCCCAGCGCGTCGGTCCACACGCGCGCCTCCAACAGCAGCGCAGCCGAGGGATCAAATGCGGCAGTCTCACCGGAGCCGTTCTCGAGGAAGTCTCGGCTCAGAGTCAGGAGCAGAAGAGAGCTGATGCCGCCGAGGATGATGATGGCGCCCTCGATGATTCTGGCCCCGACATAGCCGATCGCGAGGCCTTCGTTCTGCCGTTTCAAGTACGGGAAGAGCAAGGCGGCGATGCCGATGACCGCGCTGGCCAGGATCAGCTCGGAGACCATTGACACGATCACTCGGGTTTCGTGTGACGCGAAGGTGGCGAGATAGTCGCCGTCATCGCGGATGGGTCGCACGAGACGATCGCCGATCACGGCAGCGGCCGTCGCAACGATGAACAGCACTCCAACGATGCGAGCTGTTGTCTTGCTGCTCTGCATGTCAACTCCTTGTATGCCGATGCCTCCGACTCCCGCCCACTTCTCATACCAACATGGGATCGACACCGGTGGCAGAGGAACAGGTCCCACCTTGGGCAAGTTCGGCGGGCACCGTCGGCCAATAGCCAGAGCAGTCATCAAACCCTGTGCTTCACCGTGCCCCGCAGGGAAACGTCGACCGGCTGTCCATTGATGCGACCGACGAGATCGCCGAGGGGCCGACCCATCGTCGTGATCTCGCTGTCGGTGCTCACACCCTGGAAGCCGCGATGACGGCGACCTTGCGCGACGAGAGTGCGTCACGCACCCGGAGTCGGTGGAGGTGCGATGACTTTGTGCCCTGCAGCGCGGGGCGTTCGTTCGCGACACTAGTCGGAGGGGCAACGCGCCCCCGCAGGAGGGTCCGACATGAACCATGTGTCCACCGAGACCGATCGTCCGTATCTGGTCGTCGATTCGCCCTATGAGCTGGCGCGGTGGCGACCGCTCGTGAACTGGGTGCTGTACATCCCGCACGGCATCATCGTGTACGCGCTCCAGGTCCTGGCGCAGATCGTGTTCCTCGTGTACTGGGTGATGTTCGTCTTCACCGGGAAGCTGCATCCGAGCTTGTACGGCGTGATGGTGATGTATGAGCGGTACAACGCTCGCGCCAGCGGGTTTCTGCTCGGCTATTCCGAGACGTACGCGCCGTTCGACTTCGACAACACGACCGACGACGACAACACCTATCCGCCGGTGAGGTTGGCGCTCCCCGCAGCACCCGAGTCGGTGCCGCGAAAGGCGGCGCTGAACGTCCTGTTGGCCATTCCCCTCTACATCGTGATGATGGTCTACTTCATCGGAGCGGCGGCGGTGGCGCTGGTCGGATGGTTCGCCGTGTTGTTCACCGGTGCGTGGCCCGAGGGCATGCGCGGCTTCCTGGTCCGGGTCAGCAACTTCTACTACCGAGTCTGGACCTACGTCACGATGGTCGAGAACGAGTACCCGGGTTTCGCTCTGCCTGCCGCCTGAGAGCTCATTCATTTCCATAGCTATCGCACCCCGGGTGTCACCGTTCTGAGATCACTCTCGACCGCGGCAGTTGGCGCTGGGAGTCCTGGGCATGTCGGCCGCCGGACGGTCCTGGCCGACGCGTGCCGATCCAGGCGGCTTGTGCCATCGTGGTTCGTGAATATCGGACCGGCTTCGCGCTCGCCGATATAGAGGTCGAGCGCCCGCGCTGTTCTCGGCGACAGCGGAATGGTCGCAGTCTTGTTGCCCTTGCGATGGATGAACAGTGTGCGGTGCCCTCGGTTGAAGTCGAGGTTGTCGATGTCAGCACCGAGTGCTTCAGAGATCCGCAGCCCGTTCAACGCCAAGAGACAAGCAAGGGCGTGGTCACGGAGAAATACGCCGAGTTCGGTGCAATCGAGTCCGAGCGTCGAGGACTCGTAGTCCTGCTTCGGGCGACGGACATGGGCCGAAGGGTCGCGTTCGATCATGCGTTCCTGTGCGCAGTATCGGTAGAAGCCGCAGATTGTCGAAAGGCGCCGTCCAATCGTCGATCGGGCCTTGCCCTCGGACTCACACCAGCGGGCA
>CAXMZV010000488.1:0-3900 GCA_964199985.1 Candidatus Ilumatobacter isfjordensis
CGAGGGCACTCGACCCCGCTCGCGAACGGCACATTCGAGCGAGCGACACCGCTCGAGAACACGCGACGGAGCGGCCAAGCCAGGCTCGCCATCCCTTTCGGCCCCGATGGTCGTGCTGAGTCGGTGTGTCGGTAGGCGTCTCGCGACGTGGTGGACTTTGACGTAGCCGGTCGCCGCGACTCGCGGAGCGATCGACGTGATTCTCGATGAGAAGTACTACCCACTCATCGAGGAGAACGCCACCGACGGCCTATACACAGTCTGCGGTGCCCGAACTGGTGGACGCCTTCCGCGCAAGCGATGGCGTGGAGGAGGCGAACGTGCCCCCGTCGGTCGACTTGTTCGGCGACCCCGCTCGCGCCTCCTGCGCGGGCACGGTCTTCGCATTAGTTAGATTCGATGGTGTGAGTTCCGACCGCAAGCCGTCCGGTCTGCCCCAGGAGCGCATCACGTCGTCGCCGTTCGGCGGGCTCGAGCAGCACTTCGACGCACTCGACGGCAGCACCGGCTTCAACGCCGTGGGAGTTCGCCGTGTCCGGAACACCTTCGTCGTCCTCACCCTCCTGACCGGAGCGATGGTGCTGGCGGTGCTCATCGCCGGCAATGCCGACGCCGCGGCCGGGATGGCATACCTTCTGTTCGCGCCCCCCGCTGTACTGGCGGCGATCACCCAGTTCGTGCTCTGGTTCGTCGAATCGGATTGACCTAGCGTCGCCGTCCGGGTGACGACTCGCAACGAGCGGATCGAGCACCGGCGGCGTAGCGACAAGTGGCGGAACCCGCAGCTGTGGATCGACATGGACGACTGCATGTCCAGTCGTCGAGCACGAGGGCCGATCCTCACGCAATGAGCTTGAAGAAGACGTCACTCCGACCGCGTGCGGGACCGTCGCACAGTTTGGTGACTGCCGACTGAACGGGCCGTCCCGAATCAACAGGCCGCCCATATCGCCGGCACCACCAAACCCACAGATCCGCTCGTAGCGGCACATCCGATCGGTCGATCCAGCCGCAACCAGCGCGATAATCTCGCGCCTATAGGAGCCGCTGGCGCCGTCGGAGGAGCGAGGCACTGGCCTCCACGTCCACCGCCAAACCGTCAACAGATGTTGACGCTGAGTGTTGTGGGTCGTATCATCTGGGAGTGGACATCGAGGCGAGCGCCCGCAAGCACGGTGTCTCCGATGACGACATGTTGCACGCACTCCGACATCACTGGCGAGGGTTCGAGACCGACGACCCCGACGTCACGATGTTCATCGGACCTTCGTCGAACGCCGATCCACTCGAGATCGGCGTCGTTGACGATGCCGACGGCGTCGCAATCATCCACGCGATGCCAGCACGTTCCAAGTTCCTGAAAGGTTGGTGGACGCCATGACGACGACACGAGCACAACGAGCCAACGCACTCGAGCGGTGGGCCGACGAAGTCGATGCCAACGACCTTGTCGAGGCCGACACCGCAGCGCTGCGCACGATTGCCGAGTTGGTCGAGCAGCGAGACGGCGTCGACACTGCGCTGCTCGATGCGATCCGCGATGCCCGCGGAGCGGATCGATCGTGGTCCGAGATCGGGGCGATGTTGGGTGTTTCCAAGCAGGCCGCTCAGCGCAAGTACGCCGGAAAGCTCTCGGCGTAACGCGACCGGTCGTCGAGTCGTCTGCGTTGGTCGGCGCTGGTTCCATCCGACTTTGTCGCTTGTCAACGACATGTCAACGCGAATCGATCCCATCAGTGCCCACGACCACCCACAAGCGCACACGACCACGCCGGCGAAACGACGTCTGACCAGCACTGATGCAGCCGAACACACACGATTGCGGACGAGGCTCGACGTTCTCATAACCCGAAGGTCGTAGGTTCAAATCCTACCCCCGCCACCAACTGGAAGGCCCACCGACCTTCCCGGTTGCGGGATGATCCCCAACGCAGTTGCGACGGCATCGGGCAACGCCGCCGGATCGCCGACAGGGGCCAACTCGACGAGCCACACTCCATCACTGAAGTCAGGAATGAGGTCCGCGGCGATCTGAATCGCCAATCGGGTCTTGCCGACTCCGCCGACGCCGGTCAACGTCACCAACCGATGCAGTCTGATCAGCTCGGCCAACTCCTGTACTTCGAAATCGCGACCAACGAAACTGGTGACCTGCGCTGGAAGATTCCCGGGCACGGCGTCCACCGTCGTCAACGGGGGAAACTCCGTTCGAAGCCCGCTGGCACGTAGCTGGAACAATTGCTCGACCTCGGACAAGTCCCGTAGTCGGTGCTCGCCCAGATTCAGCAGGTCGTTTCCAGACACCAAGCCGGCCGTCGAGCCAGAAACCAGGATCTGACCGCCGTGGCCGACTGCCATCACCCGTGCCGCACGGTTCAAAGCAGGCCCGAAGTAGTCGTCGCCACGCCGTTCGGCCGCGCCAGTCGCCAAGCCCATGCGGACCGGCAACTCCAACAGACACTGCGCCCTCATTGCTGCATCGATCGCAGCCTGCGGTGACTCAAATGCGGCACACACGCCATCACCGGTGTGTTTGAACAACCAACCGCCGCACGACTCAATCGCCGTTGTCAAAACATCGTCGTGGAGAGCCAAGTCGGCCCGCATCGCATCAGAGTCGCGTTCCCAACGACGCGTCGAGCCCTCGATATCGGTGAACAGAAACGTCACCGTTCCCGACGGTTGGCCCGTCACAGCGACTCCCCCCACAGCACCACCACGGCAGTCTGTCACGGGTTGTGCCCGCTGTGGTCTTGCAAGCCACCGCGTGGAGCCCAAGGGCATCGGAGGGCCTTCGCAACATTCGAGAGCTCGCCCTCCGTCGGGTCTGGCGAGCGGCACGAACCGAAGCCGTAGCGGCGGATGCCTCGCTACCCAAGCAGGCCCGCGCCCGCGCGTTTCCGAGCACTTGGCCGAGCGGATATGTGCCGATCTCGAGTGGCTTGGGAGGGGACCGAGTGTGCGTGAATATTGAGCACCCTCACGGTCAGGCGTTGTCGGCGCACTGTTGCACCGGCAGACTCCCTGCCCATCGTTCAGCGCGTCGCGAATACCTCGAATTCAGAGAAAGGATCAGAATGACCCACTATGAGGACACGTCGATCGCGTTGGACGCGGATGGTGTCACGATCAAGAACTACCGCAAACCAGGCGATACGAAGCGCATCGCGTATCAGACGATCCGGAGCTTCGAGCCCTTCGAGATGGGGTTCTGGTCCGGACGACATCGTCTGGTCGGCATCGGTTTCGGCCGACCGAGAAACTGGTTCCAATGGGACCGTGACCGGAAGAACAAGCGCACCGCGATCTCGATCGACGTGGGAAAGCGCATCCTTCCCACAGCGACTCCCGACGATCCAGACGCCGTCGAGACGATCCTGCGCGAGTCGGTCGGGAAACACTGACCCCGAGTGCGGCGCCTCAGTCGAACCAGCGCCGCGGCAGATGATCCTCGCAGACCTCGACCATCCTGGCAGCGAGTCCGCTGACCAGCGCCGCGCTCACCGCAATCGCGGGCGCGAGTACCGCGGGATCGAGGAGAGCATCGACCGGAAGGTTGGCGAGCTGTTCCACACCTTCATCGTGAACGAACTTCGAGCTCGGTTCGATGAGGCAAGCGGGCGTCTAAATGGTGGGGTTTCCGCTCTTTGGACGGGAAGTCGTCGATCGCCTCGACCATCGTCACCACCTCGGGCTGGTCGACCCGATACGTGCTCCCCTCGTTGACAATCATCGCCGACCCGCTTGCGAGCAGGTTCTTCAGCCAATCAGCGCTCGCCCCGTACGGCAGCGCAACGACGAAGCCGTCCTCGGTCGCAGTCGCCCCGATCGGCGTCTCGTACTCTCGCCCCGACGTACGACCAACGTGTCGGATCACCGACGCATACGCACCCGGCGACC
>CAXMZV010000489.1:0-3890 GCA_964199985.1 Candidatus Ilumatobacter isfjordensis
GCAAGATCATCAACACCATCCAGCAGGAGACCGGAGCCGACATCGGCGTCGACGATGACGGCGCCCGCGGCATCGTCACCATCGGTGCGGTCGAGGCATGGCGCATGGAGGAAGCCAAGACGGCAATCCTCAATATCGTCGATCCGCCGAAGGCTGAGCTTGACAAGGAGTACGACGGCCGTGTTGTGAACATCACCAAGTTCGGCGCATTCGTCAACATCCTGCCGGGTCGCGACGGTCTGCTGCACATCTCGAAGATGGGTGGCGGCAAGCGCATCAACTCGGTCGACGACGTGCTCGAACTCGGCCAGGTCGTCAAGGTCAAGGTCGAAGAGATCGACGACAAGGGCAAGGTCAGCCTGATGCTTTCCGAAGAGCTCGACATCCCCGAAGGCGCCACGAGCGGCTCCGGTGGCGGTGGCGGCGGCGGTGGCCGTGACCGCGATCGTGACGATCGTCCGCCGCGCCGCGAGCGCAGCGACCGTGGCTCACGCGACGGTGGACGTGATGGCGGACGCGATAGCGCTCCGGCAGCCGACACCGGCGGCGACAGCGACATCGTCGAGGTCAGCTTCGAAGAAAGCTTCGATGCTGAACTCGCCGGCGAGCTCGGCGATCTCGGCCCGAAGGGCGAACGCCCGGCCGAGCGCGACGGTGGCAACCGTCGTGGTGGTGGTGGTGCCGGCGGCGCACGTCGTCGTCATCGCTGATCACTCAGCACTTCGCTGAACATCCGCAACAGAACAACGAGGAGGGACGCCGTGGCCCAGTGCCGCGGCGTCCTTCGCCGTTTTCGGACGCCCATCGACGCCGAAAAATGTCGGAGTATGTGCGCCCAGCGACGCTTTTCCCACACATTTCGGATGGGCTCGCGCCGGTGGCCGAACTGTGCAGCATGAGCGTCGCTGAGCGACGTCGATCCATCATTTTTCGGGACGTCTGCGATGATGGGCGGATGCGTGTTGGTGTCAATGGAGCGGTCGGTCAGATGGGGCGGGCCGTGTGCGCCGCGGTGGCGGCAGATGCAGATCTCGCGTTGGTGGCCGCAGTCGACCGCAACGGGGCAGGCGCGGAGATCAACGATGTCGCCGTGTCCGACCAGCTGGATGCGTTCGCTGACGCCAAGTGTGACGTGGTCGTCGACTTCACCGTCGCCGATGCGGCGCGGGTCACCCTGCCCTGGCTCGGCATGCACGGCATCCATGCCGTTGTTGGAACGACAGGATTCACCGACGACGACCTGGCGTTGTTCGACTCGACCTTCGGCGCCGACGATGGCCCAAACTGTCTCATCGCTCCAAACTTCGCTATTTCGGCGGTGTTGATGATGCGATTCGCCGAGATGGCCGCACCGTGGTTCGACACCGCCGAGGTGATCGAACTTCATCACATGCGCAAGATCGACGCGCCGTCCGGCACCGCGGTGAAGACGATCGAGCGCATGGCCGCAGCGCGAGGCACCGACTTCAAGGACGATCCGACTGAGACCGAGATCTACCCCGGGTCACGTGGAGGAGCAGGGCCACGCAACATCCGGGCCCACTCCGTGAGGATGGAGGGCATGGTGGCGCACCAGGAAGTGATCCTCGGTGCCGAGGGACAAACGCTCACGATCCGCCAGGACAGCTACGACCGTTCGAGTTTCATGCCAGGTGTCGTGCTCGCCTGCAAGCAGATTCACCTGCGACCCGGCCTCGTCCTCAGTCTCGACTCGTACCTCGACTGATGACCGCAGACGCGACGAAGGCGTGTGGACGTTGCGCACATGCTGCGCAAGATCCACACGCCTTCGTCGGATTGTTCAGCGTGTGATGGTCAGAGTGCGCCGAGCGCGGAGTCGTAGTTGGGCTCTTGGGCGATCTCGCCGACGAGTTCGGTGTGCTTGACGTTGCCGTCGGGGCCGACGACGACCACCGCACGGGCCAGCACGCCTTCGAGCTTGCCGTCCACCAGGTTCACGCCGTAGTCAGAGCCGAAGCTCGACTTGAAGGTCGACGCAGTCTTGACGTTCTCGATGCCTTCGGCGCCGCAGAAGCGACCTTGAGCGAACGGCAGGTCAGCGGACACGCACAGGACGACGGTGTCGTCGAGACCGCCAGCACGCTCGTTGAACGTGCGAACGCTGGTGGCACACGTTGGTGTGTCGATGCTCGGGAAGATGTTGAGCACGACATTCTTGCCGGCGAGGTCGGCACTCGAGATGTTGCCGAGGTCGGCGCCTGCGAGATCGAAGGATGGTGCGGAACTCCCCACTGCGGGGAGATCGCCGGACGTGTTGACGGGGTTGCCGCCGAGGGTGACTTCAGCCATGGGCGAATGTGTACCAGATCAGCGTCAACGATGCCCCACGAAGCAGTGCGAGCGCTGTCCGTTTTAATCCCCCATGTTGAAGGAAAGGTGAAACTGACTGGGTCAGCCGCGGCGGAGGTTGCGGCCGTTGACGAGCACGACCAGCCCAATGGAGATGCCGACGGCCCACCATTGGTAGCGCTGGAGGAATCCGAGGAAGTCGACGAGTTGGTCCTCGAATGTTCGTGCCAGCCACCACATCAGCGCAAGTCGTCCGGCGATGCCGATGGCGAGGAGCGTGACCAGCTTGACTGGCGGTGTCTGGCGGACGCCGCTGAGCGCGGCCACGATATTCGACCCGGCGAAGAACGGGATCAGTGCCCATTCAGCCTTGTCGAAGCCCCGTTCGAACGCGACGATCGACTCCTTGGTCATGCCGAGGTACTTGGTGAACCAGCCCGCCACGTCGTCGCGATAGGCCCGGCCGACGAGGTGGCACACGACAAACGCTGCGCCGATGCGAAGAAATCCGATGACGACGTAGAAGGGGAGCGACACACCGGCGGCAAGTGTGAGCGCGAGATACCGGTTCCGAGACGACAGCAGGAGCAGGCCTTCGGGATTGGTGTTGACCCACCGAGCCCAGACCGCGCTGGCGACGTTCGAACAGATGACGAGGGCGACGAACGCGACAAGCGTGAGTGGCGCCCAGTTGGGACGGACGTGTGGCGTGGGTTCAGGTTGGACCGCCACCGCATCACTCACGGCGCAGAACGGTAGCGCCGACGCCCAGGGTTGGGAGCGCAGCCAGGGCGAACGATTACATTCGACAGTCATGCAAGGTCTGATGCAAGACGTCCCACTGACGATCAACCACCTGTTCGATCGTGCCGAGAAATATCACGGTCACAAAGAAATCATCACAGCCGCGGGCGGCGGCATCGAGCGCACGACGTACGCCGAATTCGCTCGGCGCACGCGTCAACTGGCGGGTGCGCTCGACACGCTCGGCATCTCGGCCGAGGGGCGCGTCGGCACGTTTGCCTGGAACACGGCCCGCCACCTCGAGTTGTATTTCGCCGCACCATGTACCGGCCGAGTGCTGCACACGCTGAACATTCGGCTTTTCCCCGAACAGTTGACCTACATCGTCAACCATGCCGACGACGAGGTGATCTTTGTTGATCGCTCAATTCTTGCACTGCTCGCTCCGCTGCTGCACACGTTCACCAATCTCAAGCACCTGGTGCTGATGGACGACGGCAAGGGTGATATCCCTGAGGACCTCGGCGGACACACGCTGCTCGACTACGAAGTGCTCATCGCGGCCGAGCAGCCGATCGACTTCGCCGAGATCACCGACGAGCACCGTGCCGCAAGCATGTGTTACACGTCGGGCACCACCGGCAATCCCAAGGGCGTGGTGTACACGCACCGGTCGACCTTCCTGCACACCGCCGGCGCGATGATGGTCGACAGCCTTGGTGTCCGGGAGTCCGATGTGATCTTGCCCGTCGTCCCGATGTTCCACGCCAACGCGTGGGGTTTGGCGCATGCCGCCGTTGCGACCGGCGCCATGCTGGTGATGCCCGGCGCGGACC
>CAXMZV010000490.1:0-3883 GCA_964199985.1 Candidatus Ilumatobacter isfjordensis
ACCTGCCAACCTGCACGTACATCGATCGGTGCCCGATCGCGACTGACCTCTGTCGTACTGACGTGCCGCCCATCGTCGCCCGCTCTGACGGGCACTGGACTCGCTGTCACCATGCTGACCGCATTGGCGACGTTCCCGAACCCGACGAGGTCACGGTCCCATACGAAATCGGAACTGAACAGGTCATCGGCGTCGAGGGCGTGTCCAAAACATTCCGTCAACGCGGCCACGACGTTCCGGCGCTCGTGGGCGTCAACCTCGGCTTCGCCGAGGGTGAAACCCTCGGCCTCGTCGGCGAATCCGGTTCCGGCAAGTCCACGCTGGCGAAGACCATGCTCGGGGTGCACGCTCCCGACGAGGGCGGCGCGATCACATTGCGCGGCCGCAAGATGGCCGGCCACGCGACCTCGCGTATCGAGGAGTCGGTGCGGGCGATCTCGATGGTGTTCCAGAACCCTGATTCGGCGCTCAACCGTGCCTGGACCGTGCGTCGTATCCTGCACCGCAGCGTCGTCAAACTCACCGGCATCAAAGGTGATGCAGCGGACAAACGAGTCGAGGAGATCGCGGCGGCGATGCAGCTGTCGCCACGTCACCTCGACATGCGTCCACGACAGCTGTCCGGTGGCCTCAAGCAGCGTGTGGCAATCGCCCGCGCCTTCGCCGGCGACCCCGAAGTGGTGGTCTGCGACGAGCCGACATCGGCACTCGACGTATCGGTCCAAGCAGCGATTCTCAATCTGCTCGCTCGTTTGCAGAACGAAGAGCGCTCCAGCTACATGTTCATCAGCCACGACATTGGCGTCGTGCGCTACCTGGCGGACCGCATCGCGGTGATGTATCTCGGGCGGATCATGGAAATCGGTTCGACCGCCACGATGTTCGAGGGCACGAACCACCCGTACACCGAGGCGCTGCTCTCAGCAGTGCCCAATGTTGACGGCATCGCCGAGGATCGGATCCCGCTCACCGGCTCGATCCCGTCGCCCGCCAACCCGCCGCCGGGCTGTGTGTTCCACACACGCTGCCACCGAGCCATTGCCGGGCTGTGCGAAGTCACCGTGCCGGAAATGGTCGAGTTGTCGCCCGGTCACAGCATCAAGTGCCACCTCACGATCGAGCAGCTGCAGGAGCCGATCAATGTCGAGGCGTCGATCATCACGGCCGAAGCCGCCGCACTGCTCGACTGACTTCCCAGGCAGATCAGTCAGTCAGGACCCATTCGGCACCGTCTGTGGTGTCGCGCACTTCGATTCCGGCAGCCGTGAGATTGTCGCGGATCGCGTCGCTCACGGCATAGGCCTTCTCTTCGCGGGCGGTCACGCGGGCGGCGAGCGCTGCCTCGACGACGGGGCCAAGCACCTGTCGCGGGTCGCGCACGCCATCGGAGGCAGCAGCGCCGAGGCGCACAATCATCGATCGAAGTGAGGCTCGGGCGCGGCTCATCTCGTCGCCCTGCAGGGTGTCGCGAGCCCACTCGACCATCGCAGCATCGAGGGACAGGATTGCCGCCACAGCGCCATCGGCGTTGCGGGCGGCAAGCGCCGCGTCGAACTCGGCTTCGAGCCTCGCTGCGTCACCCGCCAAGGACGGAATGTGCGATTCCGTCACATCGGGGTCGGGGCCCTTTGTGACGCTTTCATTTGCGAGATCTGCGACCGGTCCCGACCCCGATGTGACGGGGCCGCGCTGGAGAGTGCTGAACGGGACCGTCTCGCCAGATTCGATGCGGGTCGACACCGCGTCCTTGCGGAGGGTGATGCCGCCTTTGCCAACGATTTCGGCGGTCTGGGCGTCGAGATCGATGATCACGCCGGTGTGTTCATCGACACCGAGAATGAAGACGTCGTCATCGAGTTCCGGCTCGAGCATCAGCAGGCGTCGCTCACCGAGGTAACACTTGCTCGTGTCGTGGTTGCCGCCCTCCTTGTTGTCGTAGTGCGGGATCACCACGACAGGGAGACCGATGTCAGTCAGGAGGTCGAGCCCGTCGACCCAGTACGGGTCGGCGCCCGACTTGTACACCTCGTACACCGGGATGGTCTTGCGGCCGAGCGTCAGCGCCGCAGCTGACGAAAAGACAACGGCGCCACCATCGCGCAGCTTGGCACCGATCGAGTCGGGGATCGGTGTCCCTGCCCACTGTCGGAGTGCGAACGTCGGGCTGCCGGGGCCCGCAAACACCCAGTCGGCGGCACGAATCTTGGCGATGGCCGTCTCGATAGCGACGACATCGTCGTGGTCGGTGCGGGCCAGGCCGGCGATGTCGACGTGTCGGCTGACGGCGTCGGTGAAATATTCGGCGGTCTTCGCGGCGAGGATGTCGACGTTCTCCTGGAACCCGAACGGAGTGTCGAGGAGGACGGCATCGACGGACCCACCGGTCGACGCAGCGAGCTGCTCGAAGACCTGGCGATGTGGCCCCTTCATCGTTGGGGCGGTTTCACCCGAGCCCATGATGACGAGCAGACGGGGGAGTGTTGTGGTGCTCATGGGAAGAAGTCTGCCTCCGTGGCGGCTCGATGGAGCAGATCGGCCACCTCGGCCGGGTGCTGCGCGTGAACGTCGTGATGGGCGGGGCTGAACCACTCGGCGCGGCCGTGGGGGAGCGCTGCGATCGCAGCCTCGACGGCCAGGCGCTTCGACGAGGTCCAGGCGACGTCGCCGGTGTCGGCAGGGATCATCAACAGCGGGGTGTTGACCTCCGGGTAGAGCGCTGACGGCTGGTGCTCCCACAATCCGCGGAGCACTTGAAGATGCCGTTCGAACGTGAGCCACGGAGCGATGGTTCCGTCATCGCGGACCTCGAAGTTGGCGAGCTGACCGAGTCGGCCTTCTTCGGGCCAGTCAGGGTTCGACGACGACATCCACTCCTGCATCCGGGTGAAGGGCGTACCGATCAACTTCGGCGGTGCCATTGCAGTTGCAGCGTCGTCCCAGACCGGAAAGCGATCCTGCAGTTGGATGAAGCCGCCATCGACGCACACGATCGACTGGGCAATGCCCGGGTGGCGGTGGGCGAACTCGAGCACGACGTTTGCACCCCATGACTGACCGGCAACAAGCGGTGCAGTCCAGTCCCACAGCGCAATGAGCTCACGAACTTCGTCGGCGACCGTCACCATCGCGTAGTTGTCATCAGGCTTCGACGACTGGCCATGGCCACGTTGATCAATGGCCACCGTCGGGTGGCCCATCTGCGCGAGACGCCAACCGACGCCGTCCCACAGCCGAGCGTTCGAGGCGAGACCGTGCACGAGCAGGCAGGGTGACTCGGTCGGCTCGACGGGGTCCCAGTGAACTGCGTGGATGCTGCTGGCCGCGAGCTGGTGCCACTCGGAGCGAGGCTCCGCCCGAACATTGCGGGTGTCGTTCATGAGGTCTCCAAGATCTGATCGATGAGCCGAAGCATGTCGATGCTGTCGTCGATTGGCCGTTCCCACGGCGCTTCGCCAGCGACCGCAGCGGCGAAGGCATCGATCATGGTGAGATACGGGTCGGCAGCCGCGACATTGATCGTTGACCTGATGCCATCGTTTGAACGGTGCGCGATCTGAGTTGCCTGGATTCCGCCGGTGTGGGCATCGCCGTCGAGAAGCAGCGCACCGTCGGTGCCGATGAACTCGAGTGATTGCTCCTCGTCATCGACGAACGAACACCGAATGTGGGCCGCTCGATCATCTCCCCATCGCAGCACGGCCGAGGTCGCGGCGTCGACACCGGACAGTCCGTCTCGCGGCTGCCGCGTGAGCGAGGCATCAATGTGAGATGGCGTGGGCCCCCACAGTTGGACCGCCGGTCCCAGGCAGTAGACGCCGACATCGAGCAGTGCGCCGCCGCCTTGCGCAGTGTCCCATCGGTAGTTGTCGCTCGCCTCGGGTCC
>CAXMZV010000491.1:0-3882 GCA_964199985.1 Candidatus Ilumatobacter isfjordensis
ACTGCACGTCGCCGTCGCTGTCGATGCGCTGCCACTCATCGGCAGCCATTCGCGGCGAAAGTGCCGTCGAGAACAGTGCCACACGTGTTGCGGTACCGATGGCGGCCAGCATCGTGACATCGACCGACTGGCCGATGTCCAGCCCGACGTCGGCATTGACGAACGTCCAGTCGGTGACCGTCCGCTCCATCTGCCGGTTCGCGGTTCCGGCCGCATCGACGGACCACAGCGCCTCCTCGACCATGAGCCCCTTCTCGAAGGGCGAGTCGTTGAGGTACTGACGACGCCACATCCGCTCAGCGGTGACCGTCGGCGTACCGCCACCGACGGGCGGATCGAGCAGCGAATCGCTCACGGTCCACTGGGTCTCCTCGACCGTTGCGAATCCGAGGACGTCGCGCAGCAACCGGTCGTATTGGTTGCCAGAGTACGACAACGTCGTCCGGGCGATGTCGGGACCGTCGCCCGGGCGACCATCGTCGACCTCGAGTTCCGACAACGTCCAGAGAGACTCCGGCTGGGTCGTGGTGTTACCGGTTCTCGAGTAGTCCATCCGGACCGTCGACCCGAGCGGCGACTCGACCGAAGCGAGCAGATTGGTCTTGCCATGGAGATTGCGGTGAACCATCACGTCACCGGAACTCAGGCTCTCGATCACGTCGGTATATCCGTCGCCGTCCATGTCGACGAGATCGATCTCGGTCCACGATCGGTCGTACCCGGCGTTGAAGCCCGGGTTGATGACGATGTAGCAGACAACTATGCAGATCGGACCGATGTAGATCGAGAAGAATGCACCGCCGTTGACGGCGGTTGTTCGGCCCAGCGAGGCGGTCTGGCCGACGGGGATGGCGGTCCCCTCGAACGCCGCGTCGACCCGGACGGCGCCGTCCGGGTAGGTCCCGTAGATGAGTTCGGCGCCTTCCATGCCGTCTGCCGCTCCCCACAGCGTGGCGGGCGGGGTGTCGGTTCCGATCTGTTGCACGCGTTCGGGCACGCCGTCACCGTCGAGGTCGACCCATTCCATCTCCTGGAGTGCTGCCCCTTCGGAGAACCCGACACCCCCGCCGAACTCATATGCGTTCAGTTGGAACCCGACGCCAAAGTTGCCGGAGACGTTCTTCACGGCGTTGGCGCGGCCCCGTGCCCATTGCACCGCGGTGGGATCGAATCCATGGCCAAGGCCGAGGTTGACCCACATGGTGCCGTTGGCATGGGTGTCGACGAGGTCGGGCAGACCGTCGCCGTTCATGTCCATCATCACTCGTTCAGTCGGGTCAACGCCGGGCTCGGTGTCGGTGCTGCCCCCTTGGGTCAGCGCGCCGTCGCCGAGGTCGGCACCACCGACCGCACCAATTTCGGACGCTGCCTGACCTTCGGCGAGCGGATTGGTCCACTCCGCGGCGAGGCCGAGACTCAGCCCGATGTTGCCGCCACGCGACTTGTTCGTGGAAGTCGGAGCGACACCGGTGGCTGACGACCCGCTGTTTGCACCGGCCGACGAGGTCGATTGGTTGGAGTTGGAGACCGCTGCGCCGCCAAGACCGCCGGCGACACCGACCGACGTGTACAGGGTCTGCTCACCGAACGAACCGGTGACGGTCCGGCCGCCGCGCGGGCCGGTGAATTCGACCGACGAACCGGAGCGGATGTCGGAGTACCCATCGCCGTTGAGATCGAGCAAGTCGCGCAGCGAACGTCCACCGCCGAACGCCCCGGAGATTGACGCCGGGCCGAGCCCGAGCATGATGTTGAAGTCGCCGCTGGCGCTCATCAGTTCCGGTGCCGGGCGGGCTCCCGGTGAGGTCGCTGCGCCAGGAATCGGGATGTCCTCGCCGAGCCGGCCGGCACGCAGCTCGGTTGCAGTCCCGTACAGGGTGGCTTTGTCAGTCGACCGCCACCGGTCGGCGGTGCCGCCGCCTGGCCCCGACCACGGCGTGTACGGGAACGAGCGGCTGAAACCGCCCGCAAGGTCACCGGTGATGTCGCCAGGATTGACATCGTCGCCCGACGGGATGGTCGTGTTCTCGTCGTAGGATCCCGCTCCGCCGGGCGGCGCGAAGTCCCATGCTGCGGCTGGGATCGGGCCATCAGCGGCCGGGTTGCCGGGATGGTCGCTGTTGTAGCCGGCGATTGCCCAGCCTCGGTGGTCGCTCGGGAACACGCCCTGTATCGCCGGCGTGTGCTGCACCGTGGCCGGGAAGGGCGTGAGCGGGTTTGGATTGGACGCGGGTTGCTGATAGGTCATCGTCGTGGTCACGGCAGCACCCACGACCGGGTCATGGACGGAGACCTCGACGTAATGCGCGACGCCATCGGTGGCGCTGAACGCCAGAGTCGCCGCGCCGTAGAGCTGGTACGAGCCCGAAGCCAGCGCGAGGTCATGTTCGACGGTGAACTCGGCGCTCGTCGCGACGATCTCGACCACGCCATCATCGTTCACGCGCTTCACCGTTGCGACGGCGGTCGATGTGACGCGAGCATCCGAAGCAGCAGCCAGCTCATCGCCCAGCGGTCGAACGGCCGGGCCCGAGACGACGACGTCGAGCGCGATCGCCGTATCGCCGGACGGCGTGAACGGCGTGTAGGGCTCGTCGATGTCAGTGCGGGCGAACACCCGGACGTTCGGCAGCACTTGGGTGCTCCCGGTCGGGATGACGACGCCGCCGGGGTTGCTGGTGTTCGGAGCGGCGCCGCCGGGTGGGGTCGTGACGAGATCGAGTCCGACCGTCAGAGCCCGAACGTCGACCGGCGTGTCGGTTAGCACGTCGACCTCGATCCAGTCGGGGTCATCGACGTCATCAGAAGCGTCAGGTGTCCCCCGGTCGTCGATGCCGGGCGCCGTGACGACGAAGTCAAAGTTCGCGGTGACCTGCAGAGGCGAGGCGCTCGCGGCGCCAGCCTGCAGGACGTCGGCTCCGCTCGCGGTGAGCGTCGCGACCGTCCCGGTCGAGTTGTCGTAGTGGCGGGCGACGACGACCACGTCGTCAGTCAGCACGCCAGCCCGAGCGAGCGTCACGGACAGGGTCGCCGGTCCTGCGTCGGCGATCGCCGTCCGCCCGCCGTCGCGCCCGAACGTGGTGAAATCCGCCTCTGAGTCGTATTGGCCTTGGTCGAACCCGTTGGCATCGACCGGGAGCGTGAGCGGCGTGCCACCGCCATCGACGTAGGTCACGATTGGGGCCCAGGTGACCAGGTCGCCGCCGCCGTTGTCGATGGCGTTGACTCGGAAGTACACCGCATCGCCCTTGGCGACCGCTCGGGTCAGGGCATGAGTCGTCGATGCTGAACCTGCGGTCAGGGTCTGGTCGAAGATGCGGGCACCGCTGTGCTCCACCATCACCCGCGTCCCGTCGCCTGGCGTGGTCGTGTCGCGGACGATCGTTCCGGTGATCGCCACCGAGCCGGTGAAGGGAGCGACCCATCGGCGGACGGTGTCGATGCGCGGTGACGAGTCGACGAGGAGATCCTGAATGCCGTCGATCGGGGCATTCGCAATATCGGAATCGAACGGCGCCAGCGGTACCTCCGTCAGCGCGGACTCCTTCACGTAGGTCGGAATACCGTTGACCATGGTTCCGAAATAGACGACCTGCCCTCCGCCGTCCTCATCAGGCCTGATGAAATCGATCAGCCCGTCGCCGTTCACGTCATCGAAATAGCGTTCGGTCCAGCCGAATCCGAAGCCGCCACCGACCTGGATCGTTGCTACCGGATACGCCTCGAAGTGGACATCGACCCGAAGGTCGCGAGAGATGCCGAGTGACTCGATGCCGGTCAGGGCTTGGCGGGCCGCGAAGCGATCACCGTTGCCCACGGTGGCCGAGAGATTGCGCTCCCAGTAGACCGTGAAGTCATCGAGCGTGATCTTGTCGGGGAGCT
>CAXMZV010000492.1:0-3876 GCA_964199985.1 Candidatus Ilumatobacter isfjordensis
GCGCTGATGAACTGGGCGCTGGCGCGCCGCCTGGGTGGAACGTTCGTGCTGCGTATCGAGGACACGGACGAGGCCCGCAACCGGCCCGAGTGGACAGAGGGAATCATCGACGCTTTGGCCTGGATCGGGATCTCCGACTCCGATGAGCACTTCGAGGGCCCGCACTTCCAGAGTGCCAACGCCGACGCTCACGTCGCAGCAGCGCAGCGGTTGTACGAGTCGGGTGCGGCGTACTACTGCGACCTCAGCGGGCAAGAGGTGCAAGACCGCGCCAAGGAGCTCGGCATCACCGGCTACGACGGCTATTCGCGCGACCGGGGTCTCGAGCCGGCTCCGGGTCGAGTGCTCCGGTTCCGGGTTCCCGAGGGCACCACGATCGTCAAGGACCTGGTGCGTGGCGACGTGTCGTTCGACAACGGAACGATCGAGGACTTCGTCTTGCTTCGTGGCAACGGCGCTCCGGTGTTTCTGCTTGCGAACGTGGTCGACGACGTCGAGATGGCGATCAGCCACGTCGTGCGTGCTGAAGAGCACCTTCCGAACACGCCGAAGCAACAGATGCTGTGGAATGCGCTCGGATACGCGCCGCCGGCCTGGGCGCACGTGCCAGTGCTCGTCAACGAGCAGCGCAAGAAGCTGTCGAAGCGCCGTGACAAGGTGGCGCTCGAGCAGTACCGCGACGAAGGTTTCTTGGCCGATGCGATGGTCAACTACCTGATGACGCTCGGTTGGACGCCGCCCGGTGCCGAGGAAGCTGGCAGCGAGATCGTGTCGTGGGCCAGCATCGAGGCCGAGTTCGCCCTCGAAGACGTCAATCTGTCGCCCGCATTTTTCGACGTGAAAAAGCTCACTGCGTTCAACAAGCAGTACATCAAGAACATGGACTCGGCGGAGTATCTCGCGGCGGCGTCCGCTGAGTTGCCCGACGATTGGGATCGGGACCGCTTCGCCGCGATCGCACCGCACATTCAGGAGCGCCTCGAAACCCTCAAAGACGTGCCGGGCACCGTCGACTTCCTGTTCTGGCCGCAGGGCGAGGGTGCTCCACCGATCGATTACGACGATGCGGCGTGGGACAAGGCGACCAAGCCCGAATGGTCCAATGCACTGCTTGCTGACGTCATCGAGGCGTATGGCACGGTCGGCTCGTGGGATCACGAAACCCTCAAAGCGACCATGGAAGACGTGATGGCGCGGTACGAGATCAAGCTCGGCAAGGCGCAGGCATTGCCACGCGTCGCAGTGACCGGCCGAGCAGTCGGCCCACCGCTGTTCGAGGCGTTCGAGGTGCTCGGACGCGACGAAACGCTTCGACGGCTGACTGCAGCCGCAGATCGATTCACGGGCTGAGCGCCCGACGCCAATGGGAGACGCAAGAGTCGACGAGCGGAGTGGCACCGATCCCACACCTGCTGCCCGTCGCCACCCAGCGATTCCCACCGAGTTCGATCAGAACAATGAGCCGGCCGGCGGCACGCCGACGGCAGCGACACGCCGACCGCGTTCGCGAGCTCGGTGGCTGCTCACGGCTGGACTGGTCATCAGCGCCCTCCTGGTCGGCTACTACGTCGTGTCGCTTTGGCAGGTGCATTCGGCTGGCACCTCGGACCAGGCTCGCCAGGTTGACGCCATCGTGGTGATGGGTGCCGCGCAATACGACGGTCGGCCCTCGCCGCAGCTCACCGCTCGACTCGACCACGTCGCGACGCTGTGGCCGGAAGGCCTCGCACCGCTCATTGTGGTGACCGGTGGGAATCAACCTGGCGATCGCTTCACCGAGGCCGACGCGTCGGCTGCGTATCTCATCGAGCGCGGCGTTCCCGACAGCGCAATTCTCCGTGAAGACCGCGGCGCCACGTCGTATGAATCACTCGAACGCGTCGCGGTGCTGCTCGACGAGCGCTCGGCTGGCAAACACTCAGTGTTGGTCGTGACCGATCCGTATCACACGTTGCGCAGCAAGCTGATTGCCGAGGAGGTGGGATTAACCGCCTACGGCTCATCCACGCCGACGTCGGTTGTCACGGGCGCACGGTCGCTCGAACGTCATATGTGGGAAGCCGGGGGAGTGGCAATCGGTCGCCTGACCGGGTTCGGGTGGCTGAGCGACGTCACTGATTGACGTGGCAGCCGAACGTGCTCGCGGAACGTGTGTGGGTGCCCGGCCTGACCGCCGATATGCTCTGCATTCGCACCGGTCGTGATGGTCCCTTCGGGGTTCAGAACGGCTCGCCGATGGGGCGTGGTGTAATTGGTAACACAGCAGTTTCTGGTACTGTCGTTGGGGGTTCAAGTCCTCTCGCCCCAACCATTCGATGCCGAGTCGTGAGCAATCACGAGTCGGCGTTCGTCGTTTTCCGCCGGTACGGGGGTGGCACATTCCCGGGTGTGAACGTTGGCGACCCGCTGCTATCGTCCTGTCCCGCAGCGCCACCCTTGTGGCAAGGCGCTGAGCATCAGGTCCCGTTCGTCTAGAGGCCTAGGACTCCACCCTCTCAAGGTGGCAGCACGGGTTCGAATCCCGTACGGGATGCAAAGGAAACCGCAGGTCAGAGGCCCTCTTCGGAGGGCCTCGCTGCGTGGTCGAAGCTCACGCTCGGTACTCAATCGAGCTGAAAATAGCTGCTGACCAGGTGAAACACGCCGCGCAGCTTGCTACTGGGTTTGCTACTGGTTGGGGTGGCGATGTGGTTGGCCGGTGGGTTTGGGCCGATTCTTCTCCCGAGTCCGGACCGAGAGATACAAGATGTTCATCGTGGTCTGCTCAGTCGGGAAGTGTCCGAATCGCGTTCGTCGTGTAGACGAGCTTGCGGATCTCTGGCGGGAACGCCAGCAAGCTCCGCAACGACCGCTACATCCCGCTGCACCCGGCACTCGTCGACCTGATCGGCGAATGGCAGACCAACAACGCTGTCCACATCGCGCGCACCGGACGGCTCCTCACCGACGCCGACTCGGCCGTGAACCGCTACCGCGTTGCCCGCATGGTCGGCCGGATCGCGCACAACGCTGGGATCGGCCACGTCCACCCGCACCAGCTTCGCCACACCTTCGCGACACAAGCCATCAACCGCGGGATGCGCCTCGAATCCGTCGCCGCCTTGCTCGGCCACAAGAACCTCGAGATGACCATGGTCTAGGCGCGCATCGCGGATGCCACCGTTGCCGAGGAATACTTTGACGTCGCCCGCAAAGTCGACCAGCTCTACGCCACCGCCACGACCGGAACGAGAACCATGAAACTCGACCCCGACACCGCCACCTCGATCGAACTCACCCGGGCCGAAGCGCTCGTGCTTCACGACTGGCTCAGCCGCCACGAAGACACCGGCACAACTCCCGGCAAAGACGCCGAACAGACAGCCCTCAACGGCCTCAACGCAGCGCTCGAACGAACCCTCGTCGAGCCCTTCCAAGCCGACTACGTTTTTCGACGTATTCTCCGGACGGCTCGCGTGCCGACGACCGTATGTTTCCGGACTGTGCGACATCGCCCAGTACCCCTTACCTGGCGGGCGTCGATCACCGCCTCGTCCGAATCACTTGAATCATGACAAGAAGCGGCGACGGGACGGCGAGACCGACTTTGGGGTGCAGTCCGCCGGCTCTAGGTAGCACGATTCACCCTTTACGGTGAGTCCGGCTCGCTCTGCCTGCAGGCTACGCCTTGCCTGAGGTCAGCTCCGGGACTCGAGCATGAGCACGGCCCACGTGAGCCGATCGACCCTGCCATTCGCTTCGAGGCCGTTTCTTTTCTGGAGTGCTCTGATTCTTTTTTGAGTCGGTTCGCCGTATTGACCGTCGCGGTTGCCGGCTGTGTCGGGAATGCCAGGCGGCGTTCCTTTGGCCTGACCCAGCCGGATCAACAACTCTTGG
>CAXMZV010000493.1:0-3872 GCA_964199985.1 Candidatus Ilumatobacter isfjordensis
CCCGACCTCGCATCTCTCTGATCCACTGAGCACCCAGCCCTCCCCGTCTACCACGACGAAGAGCTGACCGAAGCCGGTCTCGTGTTCCCCGATTTCTCCGCCTGCCTCGAAGTGCAGCACGTACGCATGGGACTCACCCGAGCCGCTTCCCAGGTGCACCGAGGTGGCCGATCGCGCGCCGAAGTTCTCGATCACATTGGCCACTGATTTGTCGAATCTGAAGACTCGCGTCATAGCCCAGAGTCTGGCAGGGCAAGAACCTCGCGGGCTGCGGCTCAGCATGATCTCGACTGACCGCGCCAGGGCATCGACTGGGCAACCACGACGTGTGCGATCCGACTCGCCGCCTCACCTGATCTTCGCTCGATCGTGCGCGTGGAGACCCGGAGTCGTGGCGGCAGCGTTCCCCCCCCGTGACTCAGGACCGAGTACTTGTCAGCCGCAGCGTCAGGGCCTCACCGCGTGTGCGTTCCGCGCTATCTCGGTCATGTGTCGCATATCGGTGCCGCAACACCCGCCAACCACACTGATGTGGGGGAAGCGGGCACGTATCCCGCCGATGAGCTCGCCCAGCTCCACCGGGTCACCGTCGTCGAGTACCTCGAAGTTGTCGAGTTCTTCGTGGCTACACCGCGAAGCGTTGGCGATGACGCCACGAACACGACTCATCCACGGTGCATCCTCGAGCACATTGTCGAAATGGTCGGGGTGTGCGCAGTTGATCAGGTAGTAGGCGACGACATCGTCGGTGGTGGTGTCGACGAACCTGATGGCTTCCTCGAGCGAATGCCCACTCGGTAGTTTGCCGTCGGTCTCGACAGTGAAGCCCACCACTACCGGCAGCGATGCATCGCGGGCAGCGTGGGCGATTCCTGCTGCCTCGTTGGGATAAGCGAGCGTGGAGGCGTCGATCATGTCAAGGCCGGTGTCGGCCACGGAGCTGATCTGCTCGGAGTGGTATTGCTTCGCCTCGGCAACTGACATGTAGGACTCGGGGTTGTAGGCATCGTGTCGGGGTCCGACCGCGCAGCTCAACACGGTTTCGACGTCGGCGTTGTCGTCGCGGACCTCGCGAATCAGGTCGATGCCGGCCCGATTCAGTTGGTGAAGCCGCTCAGGGTCATAGCCAATTTCTGCGCCCCGGTCCCGGTTCGCGACCCATGTCGGGCTCTCGAGGACCACTCCTGCGCCGACCTCGCGGGCCAAGCCAACGAGATCGGAGCAGTAGCCGCGGAGAATCTCGCGACCCTTCACCGTCTCGAGCAGGGGGTACGAGGCGAAACCGGGCAGGTCGACGCCCTGGTTGAAGATGAGATCGGTTTCCATACCGAAGTAACCGAGGAACACACCCCCATCGAGCTGGGGCAAACGCGCCTGATACATCGACACTGTTCAGACCTCCTTGGACTTCTCCAGTACGGCTGCGGTTGCGAGGACGACATGGTCGTGCCATCGCGGTGCCGCAATCTGAACGGCCAACGGCAGGCCGGTCGAGAGATCGACGCCGAACGGCAGGCTCAGTGCCGGCCAGCCGATGAGGCTCCAGGGAAGGGTGAACACATAGTCCTCACCGACGAGTTGACGATGCGCCGGAGCGACGTCTGCAACGACCGGACCCATGACGACGTCAAAGTCGGTCGCCGCACGCAGCATTCGGCCGGCGAATCGATCCCAGTCCCCGAGCTGCTGCTCGCACTCGGCACCGGTCAGGCCCGCCCGCCTCCAGTACCGCTGGGTGATGTCGAGCGATTCCGAGAGGTCGAGGGGTATGACTGCGCCCACGTCGACCGCACCTTGTCGCACAAGGCAAGCCACTGCGCGGTCGACGGCACCCGAGGTGGTGGCGCCGACGGGCCATCGCTCGTCGGAATGCATCACGGCAATGCGAAGACCGTCCATCCGAACCGACGCTGCATCGCCCACGGGGACCGGACAGCACGCGGGGTCGACGCCGTCCGGTCCGGCGATCACACTGAGCGCCGCCGCGACGTCCGCCACGTTGCTGGCCATCGGCCCGATCACCGTCCGCCCGTCCACGTGACCACCGACCCGAGGAAAGTGACCCGTGTTCGGAACCAGACCGAATGACGGCTTGAATCCGGCCACCCCGCACCATGCCGCCGGGAGACGGATGCTCCCACCTGAATCGCTTCCCAACCCGAGGGTCGACGCACCACGACCGACCAGCGCAGCTTCACCGCTTGACGTTCCGCCTGGGGTGCGGGTGGCGTCGAAGGGATGATGACACCGACCGTGGATTGCATGGTCGGCACCGGGCTGTGTCTTCGCGACCACGACTGCGCCGGCCGCACGCAGACGTGCAACGGCGGTCGCATCGCGGGTCGGCCTCCGTCCGGTGCGTTCCTGCTGTTCTCCTTCGCAAACGAACCCTGTGGCGTCGATCCAGTCCTTCACCGTGACCGTCCGTCCAGAGAGGATGCCAGCGGCGAACGAAGGATCCATGGCGACCGCTCGCTCGAGCACCGCAGCGTCGTCACGATCGACCACGGCGCCGAGATCGTCGGCTGCATCGAGCGCCGCGAGCGCCGACCTCACTGCGCTGACCGAGTCCACATGTCCCAGCATGTCAGACGAGGGCGACGGCCAAGCGTTCGTTTCGGTCGCCCGGTCAGCGGCGCCATTCGGGTGAGCGTTTCGAGAGGAACGAAGCGACGCCCTCGGTGAAGTTGGTGGTGCCGGCAAGCTCGGTAGCGAGTGACGCCTCCAGCTCAAGGCCCTCATCGAACGGCAAGCCCCCACCAACGATGATCGCCCGCCGGATCGCGGCGAGTGCCTCCGGCGGCTTCGATGCGAGCGATTCGCCATACTGCTGAACCGTCGCCTCCAGCTGTGCGGCCTCGATGACTTCGTCGACGAGGCCGATCGTCAAAGCGTGTTCGGCATTGATGAGTTGTCCGTCGTAGAGGAACCGGAGCGCTGCCGGGCGACCGAGCAGGCGCGCGAGCGCCTGGGTCGCGCCCACCGGCGGTATGAAGTTGATGTTGACTTCAGGTTGCCCGAGACGGGCGTCATGGCTCGCGAAACGCACGTCGGCGTGTAGCGTCATCTCGAGTCCGCCGCCAACTGCAATGCCGGCGATCGCCGCCAACACCGGCTTTGGTGAGTTCCGCAGACGGTGCACGATGCCGTGCACGAGTTCGCACCACTCGCGCATCCCGGTTTCGTCGATGTCGCGGAAGGTCTCGAGGTCGGCGCCGGCGCTGAAATACTTGGGGTTGGCACTGCCCAGCACCAGCACGCGGACATCAGGATCGGCCACCATCGCGTCGATCGCCGCGCGAACTTCGCGAACCATCGACCACTCGAACGCGTTCACTGGCCCTCGGTCGAACTTGATCCACCCAACGTGCTCGATGACGTCCAGGACAACGGCTGGCGCATCAGACGTCATGAGTGCCAAGGTAACGGTCGCTCATCGCGATCACGTGGTCGCACCCTTGCAGTCGGTCCTCGATCGCGGCCGGGCCTTGACCTGTGCCTCACGCACCCGAGATGTCGCGGCGTGAGGCGGCGAACACGAGGACGCTGCAACACGCGGCGACGACCGAGACCCCGATCAGCGCCGCTGATGTTGAGGTCAGGTCGGCCAGCGTTGTGATGAGCAGTGGCATCGCCATACCGGGATAGGCGAGGAGATAGAAGCTCGAGGTCAACGACCCTCGTCGAGCGTCGTCGGCCATGACACCGATGAGCGACAGGCACGCCACCGTGATGGTGCCCGCCGCCGCCCCCAGGAGTGGCGCGGCGATCAGTACGAGGGGCCACAGGTCGGCTGCGAACGCCACCGTCCCGACGACGTAACCAGCCGTGCCCATCGCCATACCGAACGGCAAAGACGCCCGAGGACCGAT
>CAXMZV010000494.1:0-3866 GCA_964199985.1 Candidatus Ilumatobacter isfjordensis
CGTCAACATACGGCAGGGCCGCGGCCATTCCCCGGGCGAGTGGTGCGTACCCCGGCGTGACTTTGAGCGGGTTCACCCAGACCAGTCGGTGCGTCACCCGTTGGAGCCGCTGCATCTGCGTCGCGAGCTCATCGGGGTCGCCCCGGTCCCAACCGTCGGACAGGATGACGACGATCGAATTTCGAGCGAGGCCGCGCACGCCCCACTCGTCGTTGAACTGTCGGAGCCCGGCTCCGAGCTTCGTCCCGCCGCTCCAGTCGAGCACCCGCTGGCCGGCCTCGTGCAGCGCAACGTCGGGGTCGTGGCTGTTCAACTCCCGAGTGATGCGAGTGAGCCGAGTGCCGAGGGCGAACGCCTCGACCTTCTGGCGACCGGCGACAGCGGCGTGCACAAACCGGAGAAGCGCCCGTGCGTACGGCTCCATCGAGCCGCTGACGTCAAGCACCAGGACGAGGCGGCGCAAGCGCTCGGTTGGCGCTTTGAAGTGACGCTCGATCGGCTCGCCGCCGGCCTTGATCGACGCACGAACGGTGCGTCGGATGTCGGGGCGGCTCGTCGCTCGATTTGCTGGGCCGAGTCGCAGTGATCGTCGCGGTGAGCCCACGAGTCGCAGGCTGGACATCATCTCCTGGGCGAGGACGAGTTCATCGGGGGAGTAGTCCGCGAAGTCCTTGTTGCGCAGGATCTCGGTGGTCGAGAACCGCAGCTCGACCGTTTCGTCATCGTCACCCTCGGCCGCGTCTGGCCCGTCGTCGGCACCGTCGTTATCGTCGCCGTCGATCGCGATGGTGATCGTCGTCGGATCCTCTGACTCCTCTTCGACGACGTTGCTGCGACGGTGTTCGAAGAACACGGCGAAGGCCCGGTCGAACAGTGCGACGTCTTCGGGACGGCGAACGAGCGTGGCACGCCCCGACCAGTACGCAGCGTCGCGATCCTCGATCCCGACCGCACACAGCGCATCGGCAAACGTGTGTGTGCAGCTGGTCGGGACTCGAAGGCCAGCGCCGCGCAGCACCCGGCTGAACGCCACAGCGATCTCAGCGGGGTCGGTCGACAGCTCGATTGTCGCGCCCGGGATGTTCGACCGCATCGCGTCGGCCCCAGGATTGGGTGGGAGTAGCTCGGCCATCAGGCGTGGAGTAGGCCCTTTTCGATTGCCTGCTTCACCACTTCGCCGATGCCGTGCTGCTCGACGCGCTGGTGATCCTCGCGGTACTTCAGCACGGCGCCCAACGTGTTCGCGACCATGGTGTCGTTGAGTTCCTTCGCGCCGAGCCGACCGAGTGCTGTGGCCCAGTCGATGGTCTCGGCGACGCCCGGCGGCTTGTAGAGGTTCAGTTCGCGCAGGCCTTCGACGGCAGCAGCGACCTGCTTGGCCAATCCGTCCTCGATGCCCGGAACGCGCAGCTTGACGATTGCGACTTCGCGATCGAACCCCGGATGCTCGACCCAGTGATACAGGCAGCGCCGCTTGAGAGCGTCGTGCACGTCGCGTGTGCGGTTCGACGTGAGCACAACGAGCGGCGGCCGATCGGTCGAGAACACGCCAACCTCGGGAACGGTGACCTGGAAGTCGCTCAGAATCTCGAGGAGGTACGCCTCGAATTCGTCATCGGCCCGATCGATCTCGTCGATCAGGAGTACCGGCGGCGGGCCCTCGGTCGGTTCGATCGCACGGAGCAGGGCGCGCTTGATGAGGAAGCGCTCGCCGTACAGCTCGGACTCGAGCGCGTCGGCAGTCATCTGCTGCGACTCCCCGGTTGCCTCCGCAGCGCGCAGGTGCAAGAGCTGCTTGGCGTAGTCCCAGTCGTAGACCGCCTGGGCTGCGTCGATGCCCTCGTAACACTGCAACCGGATCAGTTCGCCGCCGGTTGCTGCGGCGAGGCTCTTGGCCAGCTCGGTCTTGCCGACACCCGCCTCGCCTTCGAGGAGCAGTGGTCGCTTCAGCGTCATGGCGAGGAAGACGGCGGTCGAGATGCCCTCGTCGGGCAGGTACCCCTGCGCAGACAACGCGGTACTGACATCAGCTGGGGTCACCGCCCCGACGATACTCCAGCACATCAGGTCCTGGCCCATCCAGATTCGCAGCCGAATCCAGTCCCGTTCGGGAGCTGACCGGCCAGACTGCGGCATGTTCGACGTGCGGGTCTGGGCGCCGCTTGCAGAAACGGTCGAGGTACAGCTGGCCGGCGGCGACCGCACACACCTGCGGCGCGACGGCGGCGAGTGGGTCGGTGCGATTCCGCCGTCGAGTCGATATCGGCTGCACGTCGATGGTGGCGTCGGGCTGGTTGACCCGCTGGCGACGCAGGTCTGGTTCGGCGAGTCTCACGAACGGTACGCGCCCGATGCGTGGGCCGTTGCCGTTCCGTGGCCGATGCCCCAACCCCAGCGTCGAACGACTCGACCCCTCGTCATCGCCGAGGCGCACGCTCGCGGCATGACGATGCGACTCGATCGCCACGATGCCGGCACGTTCGCCGCTGCAGCGTCCGACCTCCCGCGGCTTGTTGAGCTCGGTGTCTCGGTGCTCGAGTTCCTGCCGATCCATCAGTTCGATCCGGCGGAAGGCAACTACTGGGGATACATGCCACTGGTGTTCGGGGCGGTGCATGGGCACTACGGCATGGCTCAGGACATGGCGGCGCTGGTGGCGACTGCGCACGAGCACGACATCGAGGTCTGGGTCGACGTGGTGGTGAACCACACCACCGAAGAGGATGAGCAGGGTCCGACGCTCAGTCTCCGGGGTCTTGCTGACGCCGATTACTACGCTCGTGATGCGGCGGGGGAGTACCTCAACGACGCGGGCTGCGGCAACATCATCGACGCGACGTCATCACCTGCGCAGCGTCTGGTGCTGGCGGGTCTCGATCGACTCGCCGATCTTGGCATCGACGGGTTCCGCTTCGACCTGGCAGCAGTGTTGGCCAGGGATCCCGAGTTCATTCGCGAGATCGGTGACTGGGCGGAGCGACGCAACGTGCGGCTCATCGCTGAGCCGTGGGATCTGCAGCGGTATCTCCTCGGGCGCGGGTTTCCGGACGATCGGTGGGCGCAGTGGAACGGCAAGTTCCGTGACGACATGCGCGGCTTTCTGCGCGGCGAGGGCGGTCTGGTGCCGGCGTTGATGCACCGGGTGGAGGGCAGTCCCGATCTGTTCGATTTGCCCCTCAACTCGATCAACTTCCTCACGGCGCACGACGGCTTCACGATGTACGACCTGGTTGCTTACGACCGCAAGCACAACGACGCGAACGGCTGGAACGGCACCGACGGCACCGACGACAACCGATCATGGAATTCCGGATGGGAGGGCGACGTCGACGTTGCCGCCGAGGTGATTGCGACACGTCGGCAGCAACTGCGCAATGCAATGTCGCTGTTGTTCCTCAGTCACGGTACGCCGATGTTCGTACTCGGCGACGAGTTCGGCCGGACACAGGGGGGCAACAACAACCCGTACAACCAGGACAACGAGACCTCGTGGATCGACTGGGAGCGTCGCACTGAATTCCTCGATCACGAGGAGTTCGTCCGTCGGCTGATTGCGTTGCGAGTCGAGCATCCGGTGCTGTGGCAGCCCGAGCCGTGGGGGAGCGACGTCGAGTGGTTTGGTGCCGACGGGCCCCCCGACGTGGCATCGCACTCACGCTCGCTCGCCTGGCACGTCGATGGTCTGTACGTGATGGCCAACATGTGGTGGGAACCGCTTGAGTTTCGAGTCCAGGCACCCGGCCCATGGCGGGTCACCGTCGACACCAGCCACCCAGTCGGTTTCGCCGACAACGCGGAGTTCGTCGGGTCCGCCGTCGAAGTCGCCCCCCGCTCGATCGTCGTCCCCGCCACACCCACACCCACAC
>CAXMZV010000495.1:0-3856 GCA_964199985.1 Candidatus Ilumatobacter isfjordensis
CGCCGAGTTCATCACCACGCTGACGCCGCTCGTGCTGCTGCCCGCCGGAGCGGCCTTCTTCGGTGAACGACCGAACTGGTCAGCTTTGAAGTTCGGGCTCATCTCCATCGTTGGCATCACGCTCGTCCTCGCGTTCGGACCCGACGGTGGCGAGGCGACACTCGGCGGCGACCTCCTGATGGTCGTGGTCATCGGCACGTGGACCGGCTACATGCTCACCTCGAAGCGCGCTCGCAGTCACGGCGTCGACGTGCTGGATTTCATGGCCTGCATGATGCCGCTGGGGCTCATCACCGCCGGACCGATCGCCGGGTCGATTGCCGGAGGCGGACTTTTCTCGCTGTCAGCACGAGGCTGGTTCGTCGTGGCGCTGCTCACCTTTGTCACGGGCATGTTGGCGCACGGCTTGATCATCTTCGCTCAGCACCATCTGCCGGTGGCGACGATCAGCATCATGCAGACCGGTCAGCCGGCGTTGTCGGTCTTCTGGGGTTTCCTGATTCTCGGCGAGTCGGTGCGCGCTCCACAGATCGCGGGCATGGCGCTCGTCGTGCTCGGCCTGTCGCTGTTCACGTGGACGAGTCAGCGTCCGGCACTGACTGCTCCAGCGCACGCAGCGCTTGGCGCCACCGCACCGACAGCCGATCGGCCTTCACGCTGACCGTCCCGCTCGACCGCAATGCACCGGGGATCTGTTCGAGCATCAGCTTGTCTTCGGCGCCGATCGCTCGGTCGAAGGCCAGCAGCTCCTCAGCAGGCACATCGTGGTCGTGGTTGCGCCACACGATGAATGTGAACAGCGAGTACTGATCGTCGACCGGTGTGGTGCAAAGCAGGAGCACTCGGTCGTGGCCGGTTCGCGAGCCGGAGGCGTAGCGCGTGTCGGAGCGCACCACGAACGGCAGGTGGAACGCCGTCGACATGTTCTGGGTGATCCGGTCACCCGTCTCGTCGAGCACGTCGACCGAGTAGCGGTAGCCGACGAAACCGTCGCCAAGTTCTTCGATGTTGACCGCGTCGACGACAGGGTCGGTGTCGCCTCCGATCGTGCCGGCGTGGACAAAGGGGAAGTGAGCGACATCGCAGAAGTTGTCGGCCATTCGCGTCGCCGACGTTGCCCAGGTCTCCATGCCGGCCGTGAGTCGGCGATAGGAAGCGTCGGCATCCTGGGCGATGACCGGCGGCTCGCCGACCGGCGACCCCGGGCAGAGCCAGATGACGCCGTATTGCTCACGCACGGCGGCCAGCGCCAGTCGGGCCGCCGGAGGAATCGGCGAGGACGGGGCCGCCGACGGGATCAGCTCGCATGCCCCATCGGCGCCGAAGGTCCACCCGTGGTACGGGCACACGATGCAGCCGCGATCGACTCGACCACCGGACAATGGTGCCTCGCGGTGCGGGCATCTGTCGGGTGCGGCGCAGATCGCACCCTCGGCGTCGCGCCACAGCACGAAGGCTCGGCCCAGCACCACGGCTGCAGACGGCTCGGCGCCAACATCGGTGGCATCGCCAACCACGTACCACTGGCTCAACAACCCATCGCCCACGTCGCCGGAGAACATCACGGTCAAGGTACTGGCGCCGCGGCGTGCGAGGATGCGCCGATGCGAATTCTCGTGACGAATGACGACGGCATCGACGCCCCCGGGCTGCACGCACTGGCGAATGCGATGTGCGACCTCACCGGGGGTCACGAGATCGTGGTTGCTGCGCCCGACACCGAATACTCAGGCGCCGGAGCAGCGCTCGGCGCACTCCACCTGATCACGCCGGTCATTCGCCGGGTCAATCTCCCGAACGTCCGCACCGGTGAGACCTGGTCGGTCAGCGGAGCACCGGCGCTCTGTGTGATGTTCGCTCGGCTCGGTGCCTTCGGCGGCCCGTTCGACCTGGTCATCTCCGGGGTGAATCCCGGCGCGAACGTCGGCCGAGCGGTGTACCACTCGGGCACCGTCGGCGCAGCGCTCACTGCTCGCAACGGCAAGATCTCCGGCGTCGCCTTCAGCCAGGCGGTCACGGGCTATGGCGTCGAGGGCCAGGCCTGGGACGACGCCGTGAGCGGCATGTCGTTCGAGGCATCAGCCGACGTCGCTCGCGCCTACGTCCAGGCCTTCGTCGACGACATGCCGACCGAGCCGGTTGTCGTCAACATCAACGTGCCGGATCGCCCGGTCAGCGAGATACTTGGCTGGCGCCACACCAACGTCGGGATGCTGCCGCCAAGGACAGTGACCGAAGCAAAGCTCGAACCCGTCGACGGTGACGAAGGCGCGTTCCGGGTGGTGATGGACTGGGGCGAGAAGGTCAACGTGCTGCCGGAAGACACCGACGGTGGCGCGGTCGAGGCGGGCTACGTATCGATCAGCAATCTCACTCGCCTCGTCCACGAGGACCGTGCCGACGTGGCCTCCGCCGAGGCTGCACTCTCGGCGCTGCTTCCGCACGCGCCCAGCTGATCAGGGGCTGGGGACTTCGCCGATTGCGTGCAACTTGGCCGTGTGGATCGTCCGGATCGAGCGTGACGAACGTTCGTACACCGTCACCTGCCCGTCACTCAGCCAGACTGCGTAGCCGCTGTCCGCCGTCCAGATGATCGGGCTCGCCGAGTCCACCAACGGCACCCCGGTCCACAAATCTTCGGCGGTATCGATCATCATCGCCTGACTGGGTCGCTCGGTGTCGCGTACGAACACGACCTGACCATCGGGCGAAACGTTCTGGCCTGACGGCACTCTGTCGCGGTCGATGTCGCCCGCACGGTCGAGAATCGACAGGTCGATCGCAACTCGCTCACCCGTGGCACGATCGACCACAAAAATGCCACATCGAAGGGCGCCGTCGCACTCGCGAACGTAGGCGGTTCGGGCGTTGACGGCGAGGACTTCTCCCGACGTGAGCCGTTCCGCCTGATCGGGTGCACGCAGCACGAAGACGCCACCCAGATCAGGGTCGACAAGAACGCCGCCCGCGCCATCCGACCCAAGCGCGCCACTGTGGCCGTCTGAATCGACATCGATATCGATCGAAACGCCGAGCCCGTTGCCGAGGTGGTCGACGAGCTCGAATTCGACATCCCCATCGCCGTATCGCCAGATCGAGGTCGACGACTGTCCGGAGATGAGCGGCCCGCGCGACTCCTGCACTGGCGTCGCTGAGACCGTTCGGGTCTCCGCATCGAAGCGCAGCGACTCAGCGTCGTCATAGGACGTGATCGTGGCGCCAGTCGCGTCGATGAACACGATGGCGGGAGAGGTGCCGCCCGGTTCCTGGCCGTCGGTGATCACGACGGCACCGGTGTCGACCTCGATCTCTGCAATGTCGCCCGTGACGGTGATCGCGATCAGCTCGATGCCCGTGCTCGTCAGTGCCGTCTCGGGAACGGCTGGTGCACCCGCGTTGATTCGAATGTCGAATGACTGGATTCGACCGAGGTCCTCGCCGAACTGGACGGCTTCGCCCGTGGTGACGTCATAGAACTCGAATCCGCCGGCTGGCGACTGGCGGAAGAAGCCCGAGCTGTCAGCGGCCCACACGCTCGAGCTCTGCTGCCCGTTCGAACCTGTGAGCTCGGTCCGATCTCCCGTTGCGAGACTGATCAGCACCTCGTTGACTGAGTTCTCGTTGAATGCGAAGTAGCGCAGCCACATCCCGTCGGGCGACAGATCCGTTGCGTTGAACCCGAAGGGGCTCACTTCGCCGCTGTCGAGTACCGCCTCGGTGCGTTCATCGGTCGAAACTGCAATGGTGACGTGGCCGCACTGCATCGTGTCGTCGCACTCGCGGACCAGCGCGTGATCGTTCGATGCTGCGAGGAGCACTCCGGTGCTGATGCGAGTGAAGACGTCGTCAGCGCCCC
>CAXMZV010000496.1:0-3849 GCA_964199985.1 Candidatus Ilumatobacter isfjordensis
GTCCAGGTTGCCGGTCGGTTCGTCGTCGAAGATGAGGTCTGGCTGGCTGGCCAACGCTCGGGCAACGGCGACGCGCTGTTGCTGACCGCCGGACAACTCGCCAGGGCGATGCTTGAGGCGGTCGGCGAGCCCGACGGTCTGCACAACGCTGTCGACCCATGCCCGGTCGGGCTTCCTGCCAGCGAGGTCCATCGGGAGTTCGATGTTCTCGATGGCGCTCAGCGTCGGGACAAGATTGAAGGCTTGAAAGATGAAGCCGAGTCGGTCGCGGCGGAGTTGCGTGAGTTGCCGTTCGCTCGCCGTCGCAACGTTGGTGTTGCCGATCATTGCCGAACCGGAGTCGAGGCGGTCGAGGCCGGCCATGCAGTGCATGAGCGTCGACTTGCCGGAGCCGGATGGGCCCATGATGGCGGTGAAGTGGCCGGCGGCGAAGTCGACGTCGACGTTATCCAGCGCCGTCACTTCGGTGTCGCCCATTCCGTAGACCTTGGTGGCGCCCCGTGCGGAGGCGGCAGCTGTTCCGACAACGGTCGGGCTGGCGGGGGTCGGGGTGAAGGAACTCGAGGGGGCGGTGAGAAGAGTCATGTGAAACTCGCTTTCTGTGTTGTGTGGTGAGGTGTGGTTGGTGTCGTTCTTGACCCTTCCAACGGTAAGAAATCGACAGTTGCGAGTCGTCCGGCGATGTCGTGAATCGCTGTACGGACAACGACTGATCTGTTCGCTCGCTCAGCAAGCCGATTGGGTGGCAAACGGGTGAGGATCCAACCGCTTTTGCTGCTGAATGGAGGGCCGGCTGGCACCGCGGTGTCATCCCTTTGGGTGATGCTGGGTCACCTGGTTGGGCGACGCCGCGGGACTGGCCAACGCGGTACCGTCACGTTCATGCCCGCCACAGCGCCAGATGTCCTCGGACTGGTCGAGCGCGTGCAGGCGTGGGCGCGCGAACACCACCAGATTGTCGATGTGTTCTTCGCCTGCGTCGCGACGGCCCTCGCGATTGCCGATGTCGCTGGCCTTGAGCCATCCAATGGGAACCGCGAACTCGATGGCGTCGGCGTGGCGCTCGTCCTCGTCGGGGGTGGAGCGCTCATCTGGCGGCGTCGTGCGAGCGTGGTGGCCTTGTCGGTCGTCTTTGCCGCGCTGATGACCTTCTACATCCGCGACTATGGCTCGTTCATGTCAATCGTCGGGCTCGTCGCCATGTACTCCGTTACCGCGCATGCGCCCAACCGGCGTCTCGCATGGACAGTCCTCACCGTCGGGAGCGTGGGGCTGTTGGTCGTCGCCAGCTTCAGCATCCTCGACGAGGCTGACGGATACAACTACGCCAACCTCGCTAACACGACGATGTACATCGTTGTGCTTTCAGTTGCCGGCGCCGTGGTCCGCAACCGGCAGCGGCTCTTTGCCGACACTCAGCGGCGCGCCGAGCATGCCGAGCAGGATCGACTGGCAGAAGCAGAACGAGCGGTGCAGCGCGAGCGCATCCGGATCGCCCGCGAGATGCATGACGTCGTCGCCCACGGGATGAGCGTGATCACGGTGCAGGCCGCCGCAGCGGAGGCGGTCGTATACACCGACGCCGATGCCGCAGCCGGAGCACTCCGGCAAATCCGGTTGACCGGGCGCGAATCGCTCGACGAGCTGCGACGGATGCTGAGTGTGCTGCGCGGCGATGACAACGATCTCTCCGAATTCGAGCCGCAGCCGCGGCTGCGCGACCTCTCGAAGCTGGTCAGCCACTGCATCGAAGCGGGTATTCCGACCGAATTCGCGGTCACGGGTCCCGAGCGGGAACTCTCACCTGGAATCGGTCTCGCCGCATACCGGATCGTCCAAGAAGCGTTGACCAATGTCATGAAACATGCCGGCGAGTCCGCCGAGGCCAAGGTTGATCTGACGTATACCGGCCGTGCCCTGAAGATCGAGGTGGCCGACACCGGCCGCGGTGCCGTGAGTTCGCTGACAACAACCGGAGGTGGCAATGGCCTTGTCGGGATGCGTGAGCGCGTCGAGGCCTACCAGGGTGTGTTGAACGCCGGACCGGTTGTGGGCGGCGGATACCGCGTGTCGGCAACCCTCCCGATTGACGAGGAAAGCGATCGACCAGGGGTTGTTGCGGAACCGACGCCGACCGAGGTGGCATCGTGAGGGTGGGATCATGACGCTTCGAGTCGTCATCGTCGATGACCAAGAACTGATGCGCGCGGGCTTCACCATGATCTTGAATGCCCAGCCCGACTGCGAAGTGGTCGGCGAGGCCGAAGACGGTCGCGCCGGGGTCGAGGTGTGCCGTCAGGTTCGTCCGGACATCGTGATGATGGACATTCGGATGCCGGAGATGGATGGCATCGAAGCGACCCAACTCATCACCGACGACCCGAGCCTCGACACCAAGGTGTTGGTCCTCACCACCTTCGACCTCGACGAGTACGTGTACGCAGCAGTGCGGGCAGGCGCCAGCGGCTACCTCCTCAAGGACACACCGCCGCAAGAACTCCTCGCGGCCCTTCGGGTCATTGCTGATGGCAACGCGTTGTTGTCGCCATCGGTCACCAAACGGCTGATCGAAGAGTTCGCCCGCCAGCCGGAGATCGAGTCGGTCGACAGTCCGCAGCTCGGTGACCTCACGGAGCGCGAACTTGAAGTACTCCGTCTTCTCGCCACGGGACTGAGCAACCGCGAGATCGCCGCGAAGTTGTACATCGGTGAGGCGACCGCAAAAACTCACGTCAGCCGTGTGCTCACCAAACTGGGAGTGCGTGATCGCGTGCAAGCCGTCGTGTTGGCCTACGAGGCCGGAGTGGTGAGACCAGGATCTCCAAGCGAGACCTGAGCAGCCGTTCAATCCGTGACTGATCCTGCACACTGCGATGGAGGTCTGATGTTTGCCCGTGCTCTGATTCGCGATGTCCAGTCGCTCGACGACGTCATGGCCTTCGTTGAGTCGACCGACGGTGAGAAGGTGATCATCTTCGACGTCGACAACACCCTGGCACCGCAAGGCGTTCCGCTGGCGGAGTTCGGTGAGCTCGTGAACTCGGCCATCGACCGCGTCGAGGCAAACCCTCACATCGCCCGGGTCATAGCGTTGACGAACGGCCCGCAGCGCGAGGTTGCTCGAATGGTGAGCCGTGGCAACAAGCCGTGGACAACAAGACGCCGCCTTGGTCTGCGAGGCAGCAGTTCGCCTGTCGTCGTGGTCGGAGACCAGGTGCTCACCGATGGACTGTTGGCATGGCGACTCCGGGCAACGTTCCTGCACCTTGTCATCGACGATGAGGGAGAGGAACGGCGGCAGGCGATCATGCGCAGGATCGGCAGCATCGCGCTGTTGATGCTCTTCCGTCGGACCACCTGAGCCCGACGAACGAGCTTGAGAACGACGGCGGGCCCAGATGTACTCTGAGAACTGGTGCGCTGAAGGGGAGAGAGTTGTGACTGAGAAAATCGATCACGACGACTGGCCCCGGCCTCTGCTGGCGACCAAACTCGACCCTCCGATTCGAGTCAGAGGCATGGTCGCCCGTCCTGGTCTGGTCGCTGGGCTCGTGGCGTCACCGCAGCGGCTGACGTTGATCGCTGCGCCAGCGGGTTGGGGCAAGTCGACAGTCGCAGCGGAATGGTCCGACGCTGAAGCCGAGCAGCGTCCGTTCGCGTTTGTTCGGCTTGGCCCGGAAGACGATGATCCAACCTCGTTTTGGGCGTACGTGATCATGTCGATTGGCCAGGTCGTTGTCGGTGTTCGCGATGCTGTCAACAGCGATGCCCTGCGTACTCCGGGGATCGACCCGACGAGGTCACTGGTGCCTGACTTGATCAACGGTCTGCACGACCTCGACGAGTCGG
>CAXMZV010000497.1:0-3845 GCA_964199985.1 Candidatus Ilumatobacter isfjordensis
TGCCCGTGAGGAGGATCAGGTCGGCCCAAGAGATCTTGCGGCCGTACTTCTTCTTGATCGGCTCCAGCAGGGCGCGAGCCTTGTCGAGGTTGCCGTTGTCGGGCCAACTGTTCAGCGGAGCGAAACGTTGCTGGCCAGTGCCGCCGCCACCGCGACCGTCGTGGGTGCGGTAGGTGCCAGCCGAGTGCCAGGCCATCCGGACAAAAAGCGGGCCGTAGTGCCCGTAGTCGGCCGGCCAGAACTCCTTGGAGTCGGTCATCAACACCGTGAGATCTGCCTTCACGGCGACGAGGTCGAGGGTGTTGAACTCGGCGGCGTAGTCGAAATCGTCACCCATCGGGTTCGATGCGGCCGAGCCCTGATGCAAGATGTTGAGGTTCAACTGGTTCGGCCACCAGTGCTGGTTGGCCGAGCTCCCCGTTGCGGTGTGGGGGCTCTGCAAGACGGGACACTTTGCCTCTGATGCGTCGCTCATGATGTCTCCTTGTTGTTCATTCGGTGTGGCGGATGGATGGGGAAGTGGCTGTTCGACACGTCGGGCAGCGTCCCCAGTAGATGACTTCGGCTTCATCGACCTCGAAGCCGTGGTCGTCGTCGGCGGTCAGGCACGGAACCTCGCCGACGGCACAGTCGACGTCGAACATCGTTCGGCAGCTGCGGCAGATGAGGTGATGATGATTGTCGCCGACTCGGTTCTCGTAGCGAGCTGCTGAGCCAGCGGGCTGGATACGGCGAATCAGGTGCTTGTCGACCAGAACGCCGAGCGAGTCGTAGACCGCCTGGCGCGAGATCGCACCGAGCTGTGCCCGTACCTCGTCGCCGAGCTGGTCCGCCGTTGCGTGCGGGTGATCTGCCAGGACGCGCATGAGTGCGAGCCGCTGTGCGGTGACCTGGACGCCGTGTTGGCGTAACAGGGCTGCGTCGGATTCCGGCATGGGACCATTTGACTACGAACTCTGGACTCTGTCAACAATTCTATGATGAACGCTCGAGGCGGCGCTGGAGCCGCTGCGCCTGAGTCCGTTGCCGCTCCGTGTTCTACAGTCTGTATATTCGATTGTATGACGACTCCAGTGCCGACCCGGTTCAGCGACGAGGAGCTCGCCATGATTGACCAAATGGTTGATCATGGCGTTGCTGACAGCCGCTCAGCCGTCATCCGGCGAGGGGTTCACCACCTCGTCGACTCTGTTCGGCGAGCCCAGGTCGGCGAGGCGATCGCTGCGTCCTATCGGGAACTACCCCAGACCAGCGACGACAACGAACTCGCAATGGCGAACGCGATCGCGATGACCGAAGCAGAGTCGTGGTAGCGCAAGCGGAGATCTGGCTGATGGAGACGCCGAATCAGAAGCGTCGTCCAGTTCTCGTTGTTTCACGGGACGAGGTGATTCCGGTACTCAACAACGTCGTCGTCGCGCCAGTGACGAGCACCGTGCGCAACATACCGACCTGCATTCACGTCGGACCCGCCGAAGGGGTCGACCACGACAGCGTGGCAACATTCGACAATCTTGCTGCAGTTCCGAAGTCTGTGCTCACGGCGCAGCTCGGTGGTCTCGGTGTCGGTGGACGGCAGCAAATCTGTGACGCGCTCGCCGCTCTTGCCAACTGCTGATTCACGACTCTCGGTCAGAGAGGAGTGCCGTCGACCAAGATCTCTGCCCGGTCGGAGAAGAACGCCACGTGGCCCTCGATGTCTTCGGCGCCTTCCTTTGGCTGCTCGTAGCTCCAGGCGATGGCATCGTGTGTGCGCCCGCCTGCCTCGATGGTCCAGTACGACGCATCGCCCTTGAACGGGCAGTGCGTGCTCAATTCCAAGAGGCGAACGTCAGCCACGAGGTCGGCCTTGGGGAGGTAGTAGGCGGTTGGTAGGCCTGTCTCCTCCAGCAGTACTGGGCGCTGTGCGATCGCCACCACTTCACCGTCGAGGCGAACCTCGACGTGTACGTCCTCGGCGTGCGTGCTGATCGTGTGTCCCTGCGTCATGGTCGATGTAACGGGTGGGGACGCATTCGTATTCCGCCACACCAGACCGTTCATCACGACGACGATGTCCATCTCCAGCGGCTCGACCTGCCGACCCGTGATGAGTTCTACGCAAGTGGTTCTGCGCGAGCGAGCAGATCGAGCACGTCGGCTACGGCAGCGCCCGTCTCGCCCACCAGCCGGGAGCGCATCGAGGAGATGATGTAGCCCGGACCGGGCGGCCCGATCTACATGGTCAACCTGCTGAAGTTCAAGGACCACGCCGAGTACGAGGACCGTCGCGCAACCGACCTGACTGGCCGCGACGCCTACCGGATCTACGGGGGTGAAGTCAGCAAGCTGATCGGTGACGACGGCGCCAAGGTCACTTTCGCCGCCGACGTCACGTTCCTCACGCTTGGTCGGGTCGAAGATCTGTGCGACGAGGTCGCCATTGCGATGTACCCGTCAAGGAGTGCTCTCTTCGAGATGTCATCGTGTTGCGCTGCGCCAGCCGGCCCTCAGTTCGCTCGCCGGGTCCAGCACCGATCGTTGCGGTGAGTTCGGCCTCGATCAGTTCTTGGAGAGCGGCGGCAAGAATGTCGCTGAGCGACGTGGTCGGTGCCGATCAGTCGGCTCGACAGTCGGATAGGGCAGACTCGTAACTGGTCATCGTGCGGTATTCCTCTCAAAGTGTGGTACTTCGAGAATCGCACGATGGCCAACATCACCTCAGTGATGCGGGCCCCTCCTACACCACGTGGTGGGACTCACCCCGCGTATTCAGCTTGGGAAGCGCTCCGAGGGTGATCGCGTCGTGCCTGCGTGTGGGGTGTTTGTCCTGGTCTACGCCGGTTTTCGGAGGACTCGGTGGTGTGCGTTGTTGCGCCTGATTGCACCCTTTTGCGCCGTGTTCTCGGCACGAATTAGGCACGCCGATGGCGTGTTCAGCCGGCGGTCGGCAAGGCGATGAAATTGTTCGTCGAAGCAACAGCGTCGTCGACATTGGTGAGCACACCGAGGCCGTCGGCTGCCTCGGTGCAGATCGTCGGCCAGCTCGGGTGCGAGACGACGACCGGCGGCCAGGTGTGCGCATTCCGAACTCTGAAGAGCCGGGTCGCGATCTTGGCGACGGCTGACTTGTCGATTGGTTCCTCGTGCTCGAGGATCTGGAGATCAACGAGATCGTGGGCGCGGTCGTTGTCTCCGGTTCGTGGGTGCACCGAGGTGCAGGCATGGAGCTTCTGTGCGATCTGACAGTCCCCATTGGACGGACCGACGTCATCTGTTGCGGGCTGTCGAGACGCTGGTCCCTTCGCTCATGGTTCCGTCTGTGACGGTGTGGTGGCTGCCTCGGCTGCTGTAAGTGGCGGGGAGGTGCATGAATTTTGAGTAGGTGCGGATCGTCCAGGAGACGGGGCCTCGGAAGTAGTAGTTCTCGGGTGCCGCGATCTTGTCGATGTCGCTCTTGAAGATCGCCGCAGTGCCCTTGGTGAGATGGAACTTGAGCACGTTGGTGTCGGCGAATGTCTCGTGGATGATGAGAGCGTCTTCACCGTCCATGCGGTAGGTCTCGAAACGGAGGAGTCCTTCTTCGAGCGTGTGCGCCTCGGTACCGACGCGTTGCCACCAGTGCTCGAGCTCGTCGATGTTCGAGGTGTCGCCGGGGTGACATGTCCACTTCGCCGTGACTTGAATCGCGGTGGCGGGGTCGGGTTGGCGGTAGTCGTCCTTGACGAACCCGAATGCCCATTCGCCGAAGGTGACGGGCACGTTTTTTGCCGCGATCGCGTCGCTGACCGAGGTGGGGATGTCGACACCGCGGACGAGATGCAGTTGCGGCGTGGCTACTGCGCTGAGCGCGGCCATGTGTTCGG
>CAXMZV010000498.1:0-3843 GCA_964199985.1 Candidatus Ilumatobacter isfjordensis
GCATCGAGATCGGGTAGTTCCACGGCGTGATCGCAGCGACCACTCCGACGGGCTGCTTGAGCACCAGGAAGCGTTGATCTACACGGGCCGACGGCAGCCACTCCCCTGCGACCCGCTTGGCTTCCTCGGCATACCAGCGGAGGAAGTCGGCGCCGTACTTCACCTCGGCAGCGCTTGCCTTGAGCGGCTTGCCCTGCTCACGCGTCATCAACTCGGCCAACTCCGCGCTGCGCTCCGTCATCAACTGCCAGGCGCGATACAGCAGGTCCGCACGCTCGTATGCCGTCGTCTGCGACCATGCCCCGAACGCCTCGTCGGCCGCAGCGACCGCAGCGGTCGCGTCACCGGCACCACCATCGGGTACCGACCCGATCACCTCACCGGTCGCCGGATTCGTCACGTCGAACGTTGCACCGGATGCTGCGTCCGCCCATTCTCCATTGATGAACATCCGCGCAGCGTAGATCCACCGCGCCCGTTCCCAAATTCGTGCCGACCCGGCCCTCCCGGGGAACGTTCACCACATTCTTCGGTTCGGGTGGGTGTGGCGCGTGGATACGGTCACGCCGATGGCGAGCGATGCACACCAATGGTTGGAAGACGTCGGAGGCGGCCCGGCGCTCAAGTGGGTCCGCCAGCGCAATTCGGCTGCCGAGGCGGCGTTGTTCGTCGACCCAGGATTCGACGAGATCAGAGCGTCAACGCTCGACGTGCTCGAAGCCGACGATCGCATCGCGTTTCCCTCTCGACACGGCGGCCTGGTCCACAACTTCTGGACCGATGCCAAGCACCGCCGCGGGCTGCTCCGCCGAACGACCTGGGACGACTATCGCAGCGGCGACCCGGCCTGGGAGACGATTCTCGACATCGATGCACTCTGCATCGACGAGGGCGAGTCGTGGGTCTTCCACGGGTCGTCCACGCTGCGCCCGGAGCGTCGGCGAGCACTCATCGCTCTGTCGCCCGGCGGGTCCGACGCATCGGTGACCCGCGAGTTCGATCTCGTCGAGCGCCGCTTCGTCCCCGAATCTGAGGGCGGGTTCGTTCGACCGCTCGCAAAGGGCAGCCTGACCTGGATCGATGCTGACACGGTCTACGTCACGAGCGACTTCGGACCAGGCAGCCTGACCCGGTCGGGTTATCCGCGCACGGTCCGACGCTGGTGCCGAGGCACACCGATCGACCAGGCCGAGATCGTCTACGAAGGCGACGAGTCCGACGTCGCCGTCAGTGTCGGGGTCTCGAACGTCGTCGGATTCGAGCATCATGTGGTCGAGCGGGCACCCGACTTCTTCACGACGCGGACCGCACTCTTACGTGGCGATGACTTCGTCGACGTCGATGTGCCCGCCGATGCAGAGGTGCGTTTCCACGAGCGTTGGATCTTCGTGTCGCCGAGGTCCGAGTACGTGCACACCGGTCCCGACGGCGAGCAAGCATTTTCCGGCGGTTCTCTCCTCGTCGCAGACATCGACGCTTTCATTGGCGGCGCTGCGCAGCTGACCGAACTGTTCACGCCGACGCCGACGTCGTCGCTGGCCGGTTTCACATGCACCCGACACCATGTCGTGCTCGACGTCCTCGACGACGTCCGCAACCACCTCCTCCTCGCCACACCAGAGACACAACCGGACCTGTCCGGTTCTGCCCCGAGGAGAAACGGGCAGTGGGCCATCGAGCCGCTGACGGGACTACCAGACGTGTGGACGCTGTCGGCAACTGCGGTCGACGGCGCCGAGCGCGACGACATCTGGTTGACCGCCACCGACTTCGTGACCCCCGAGTCGCTGTACGTGATGTCGCTCGTGGACGACGACCCACCGACGCTGCTCCGCCAGGCACCCGCCCGTTTCGACGCCACCGACATCCAGATCGAGCAGCACTTCGCCATGAGCGCCGACGGCACGCGGGTCCCGTACTTCGTCGTCGGCAACGGAGACGCGCTCGCCACCGTCGACGGCAGCCGACCAACATTGCTCACGGGCTATGGCGGCTTCGAGATCCCGCGCGTCGCCGCCTACTCCGCGGTGGTCGGCCGATCGTGGCTCGGCGACGGCGGCATCTACGTGCTGGCCAACATCCGCGGTGGCGGCGAATATGGGCCGGCGTGGCATCGCGCCGGACTGCGCGAGAAACGACCACGTGTCTACGAAGACTTCGAGGCGGTGGCTCGTGCGCTCATCGACCGGGGCATCACGTCACCCGACCGGCTCGGCATCTCGGGCGGCAGCAACGGCGGGCTGCTCGTCGGCAACATGTACGTCCGGACACCCGAGCTGTTCGGCGCAGTGGTCTGTCAGGTCCCACTCCTCGACATGAAGCGGTACCACCTGCTGCTCGCCGGAGCGTCGTGGATGGCCGAATACGGCGACCCGGACGATCCTGAAGACTGGGCCTATCTACGCGGCTACTCGCCGTATCACTTGGTCGACCCGAGGGTCGAGTACCCGCCGATCCTGCTGACGACGTCGACTCGCGACGACCGAGTCCATCCGGGCCACGCCCGCAAGATGGCCGCGCTGCTCGAGACCAACGGCAAGGACGTCACCTACTGGGAGAACATCGAAGGCGGCCACGGAGGTGCCGCCGACGCCGGTCAGCAGGCGACGATGCAGGCGTTGATCTTCACCTTCCTGCGCACGCGCCTGATGCTGGACTGACCAAGGTGCGGCGCTCGACGGTGGCCGCGGATGCGCTGTCGATCATGATGTGCGAGTATGCGCCGCGCTCCGCTGTTCTTGCTCACCATCACCGCCGTCGTCGCAGCCTCGTGCTCGGGCAGCGACGATGCGTCGCCGAACACCGACGCACTGCCGGCAACGCAGCCGACGCCGACTGACGCACCTGCCGATGACGGCGAATCCGAGTTGGCGATCAACGACCTGTCGCAACGACCGCCGCTTTTGTCAGCGGAGTTCTCCTTGGGTGTTGAACAGCTCACGGTCACGAACGCCGAGCCGGGGCTCGCTCTCGCGCTGCAGTCGTTCCCGATGGCGGACGATGACACCACCGAGCTCGGTGGAGACGGACTGGTGATGCAGGCATCCGGCAGGGCCGACGACTACGGATCGCTGCTGTTCCGGAACCTCGACCCTGAACGTGAGTACGTCGTCACCTCCGACGAGACCCTGGACGGCCCGTTCTCCGTGCTCGACCGGACGACTCACCCGGATCAAGCCTTCTATGCGGAGCAGCGATTGGTGCCGGGCCTCAACTACATCGAGATGCGCGACGGCACCACACTGTCGGCGAATGTTGTGTTGCCAGGGCCTGTCGAGGATGGTCCATACCCGACCGTGATCGAGTATTCCGGCTACACCCCGGCCGACCCGGAGGGTGCCGGCCTCAACGTCCTGTTTGGTCAGTTGGGCTACGCCTACGTCGGCGTGAACATGCGTGGCACCGGCTGCTCAGGCGGTTCATTCCGGTACTTCGAATACGCACAGAGCATCGACGGCTACGACATGATCGAGGCCGTCGCCGCTCAGCCGTGGGTCTTCGAGAACCGGCCCGGCATGGTCGGCCTCAGTTACCCCGGCCTCAGCCAGCTCTTCGTTGCGCAGACCCAACCCCCTTCGCTGGCCGCCATCACGCCGTTCTCGGTGACCGACGACAGCTACAACTCCACTCTGTATCCCGGCGGGCTCCTCAACACCGGCTTTACAGTCGCGTGGGCCCAGGACCGAATCGACAGCGGCAAGCCAGCGATCGACGCCGACGGCAACATCCTCGACGAAGGCGGCCAGGGTTGGGCGAAGGACCAGATCAGTGCCGGCGACGAGGTGTGCGCAGCGAACCAATCGCTGCGAGCCCAGAACCCCGACGTGATCACCGAGATCTTCG
>CAXMZV010000499.1:0-3842 GCA_964199985.1 Candidatus Ilumatobacter isfjordensis
TCGAGATCGTGTGGAGTTCGTGGACCCGCACCTTCGACGACGGGATCAGCAATGCGATGGACCGGTGGTATGGCCCCAAGGGCCTCCGCCCCGAAGAGCCGGAGAACGCGGCGTACATGTTCACCGGAGCGCCGGGCATGGTGGTGCTCTCCGAGATCGCTCCGACGCACGACGAGGTGGCAGATGGGTGGTACTACCACGGCAAGCACCTCGACATGTTCTGGAACTTCGACGAGAACGGCAACTCATACCTCGACGAGAAGTTGAAGGCCGAGGGCATCGACACCATCGTGCTGGCGGGTCTCTGGACCGATGAGTGCATCCTCAGTACCGCCTACGCCGGCAGTTCACGTGGATACGACGTGGTCGTGGTGGGTGACGCCGTCGCGACGGCGACAGCGAATCAGGAGATGGCGCTGACGGTCGCGAACGGCACCGTCGCCAACGTGCTGCCCACCGATGACGTGATCGGCTACATGAAGAACGACTTCGCCACCGGTGAACCGGGAGCGGTCAAAGGTGTCCGGCACCCCGACGGACGAAAAGACGACTGACTGCATGGCCTCGTTGTCCGACGACCGGGTACGCAAGTTCCTCATGCACGGCACCCGCACACCGGGCGCCGCACCGGTTCGAGGGCGCTGCGCGGAAAGCTCGCCCTTCTGACGATCGTCTGGTGACGCTGTGGCGAACTCACGAGTCGGTGAAGCGGGACAAGTACCCGCATAACCCCTGCTCGGATCTCCGATCCGAGACAACTTACGGCGCGCTGATCATGTGGTGATGAGCGCAACTTGAAGTGTCCTGATGGGCCGACATGTCCCGCTGTCGACAACTACGAGGCTGATGGCCAGGCGGATCGAGAACGACTCGGTCGTTGCTCAGTCGTGGTCGGGCGGTGGTCCCGAGCCAGGTTGCACGATGCCACTCTCATAGGCGAGCACGACGGCTTGCACTCGATCGCGAACGCCGAGTTTGGTGAGTAGTCGGCTGACGTGAGTCTTGGCCGTTGCCTCGCCGACGAACATTTCTTCGGCAATCTCGCGGTTGCTCATGCCGCGGGCCAGAAGCTGCAGTGCTTCGTGTTCGCGTTCGGTGAGGTCGGCTGGAAGCGACAGTCTGTTGTCTCGCGGTTCGGGTCGCTTCGCGAACTCTTCAATGAGCCGCTTGGTGACCGTGGGGGCGAGTAGCGCGTTGCCCTCCGCAATGACGCGCACCGCGTCGGCGAGCTCCTTGGCCGGTGTGTCCTTCAGCAAGAAGCCGCTGGCTCCAGCCCGCATGGCGGCGTAGACGTATTCGTCGAGGTCGAACGTGGTGAGCATCAAGACCTTGGTCGAAATGTTCGGATCGTCACAGATGATCTTGGCCGCTTCGATGCCGTCCATCTTGGGCATGCGTACGTCCATGAGCACAATGTCGGGGTTCGTCCGTCGGCAGAGCTCGACTCCCGCCTGTCCGTCTTCGGCGTCGCCAACTATGTGCAGGTCTTCTTGCACATTCAGAATCATGGTGTAGGCATCGCGCATGAGGGCCTGGTCATCGATGACCGCGACAGTGATCGTCATGCGGAATGCTCACGTGTTGGCTGCTCGGCGGAGGCGACTCGGAGCCGGCGCATCTGACTGTCGATCGGAATCATTGCAGTCACCATGTAACCGCCGCCAGGCTGCGGACCGGCCGTCATCGTGCCGTCGTAGAGCTCGACTCGTTCACGCATGCCAACCAGACCGTTGCCCATGTTCGTTCCATCGAGACCGGCAATGACGCCTCGTCCGGTGTCAGAGATTCTGACGAGCAGCGTTGTGTCGTGGTAGCTCAGTTCGACTGACGCAGTCGCGGCTGGCCCGCCGTGTTTCAGCACGTTGGTGAGAGCTTCCTGCACGATCCGGTACACCGTCAACTCGAGTCCGGATGACAGCGAAGGTTCTTCGCCGGACACGTTGAACTCCGTCTCGAGGCCAGCATCGCGACAATGGGCAATGGTGGCTTCGATGTCGGCGAGCGAGGGCTGGGGCCCTCGACTGACTTGTTGGTCGTCGTCGGTTGTTTGGCCATTGCGCAACACGCCAAGCATTCGACGCATCTCGTTCAGCGATTCTCGGCTCGTCGTCTCGATCGTTCGCATCAATTCGATTGCCAGGTCGGGATTGGTTGGCGCGATCTCTTGCGCCGCAACGGCCTGCACCGAAATCACGCTCATTCCGTGGGCCACGACATCGTGGAGCTCGCGGGCGATTCGCAACCGCTCTTCGGTTCGTGCACGCTCGGCAGCGGCCGAGCGGTCGGCTTCGGCCTCGTCAGCACGGGCTTCAGCCTTCATGAATATCTGCTGGCGGTTTCGTGCAACCACGCCCACGAAGACCGCCATGCACATCGAAGTCAGCATCGCCGCTGCCGGTGAATACGCAAAGCCATCGGCGCGATCCAACAGTGTGAACGCGGCGACTGAAAAAACCGTGACCTCGAAGACGATGATCGTGATCCACGCGTGGCGCCGGTTCGCCGCATGGGCCGCGACGGCGTACAGGCTCGCAAGCCCGGCTATCGACATGAATGAGCCGTAGTCACGGAGGTAGAAGATCACCATCAACACGCCGAGCAACGTCAAGCCCAGGACTGGTCGCTCGCGGCGCCACATGAGCGACAGCGCGCCCAGGGCAATCAGAGCGAGCGCCATGACGTCGGGATCTCGCGGCAGAAGCGGATTGGCAGTGAGTCCGAAGAGATCAACTGCTTCGAGGGCGAAGACCAAAAACACAAAAGCGAGGTCGGCGACGACAGGACGGTCCCGCAATTGCTGTTGAGTTTGGTTCGCGACCCCGATCAGTCGCTCAGCGATCACCGTCATGCTGAAACGCTAGTGGCTCCCCAGGTTTCGGCCGCCCGCCAGTGTGGTGAACAGCCTTCCGCCAAAGGGATGAAATCACCAGGCGCAAAGTCCCGAAGTCCGCCGAATGAGTAGGGACGCGAAATCACGACTTCGCCTGACGACCGGTGCCGGCCGATTCCTTACCGTCGAACTACATCCCCTTCATCAACGAAGCCCCACAACGGACAGCAGTTCGTCAAGGAGACAACACGCATGCGAAACACCGATCCGAAACCCCGCCAGGCCACTACAGCAACACCGAACGGTCAAGGTGCAAGCGGACAAGTCGTCCAACGCACCGACAGCCAGGACGCGACCCAAACCAACTCACGCAGACCGAGGAGGGTCTGGCTCGGCCTGATCGGAGCAGCTGTCTTCGTCGGCCTGATCCTGCTCGGTAATCACATCGCCACCTGGGCGTGGATCCCGGTTTGGGTGTTCCTCGTCCAGCGTCGCGACCTTGCATTTCCGGACCTACGCCGAGCCAGGTAACGGACCCGAATTCCGCGGACTTCGAGGATTGTCAGTGGTGCTCGGTGCGGTGGACCTCGACGCGGGCCGCGGTCCCCATGGTGCGGTTCACCTTCAGCTCGAAGTCGTCGCCAGCAGCATCTACCGTCAGGTCGACAGCGACATCGTATTCACTGGACGAAGCGAGCGTGTCGCGTACGGCGAGGTGCACGTCGTACGCGGCGCTGGGGCGCATGCCGTCTCGCGCCAGCAGGCCCCACACGCGCCGCGCCGTGGCGTCTGGATCGCCATGGTGAGACACGACACCGAGCTGGACGACGCGGGGGAGAATCGTCATCGCGTTCGTCCACCCAGTGACGGTGCATGCGTTGCCAGACGTTCGATTCGCAAGTGGCTCCCAGGCGACGCGGCACTCATCTCAACGAGCGCGGGTACGCCGTGCTGAGTCACCCTTCATCGACAACACCGCCAGAGTCGCGAAGGGCCACCAAGACGTCGACGA
>CAXMZV010000500.1:0-3835 GCA_964199985.1 Candidatus Ilumatobacter isfjordensis
CTCGACATCGAGATCCGCGGCGAGTTGTTCCATCGACACGGCGACCTCGACACGGTCGACACAATTCGGGTCGAACACGTCGAGCGGCTCCGGGGCTGGCGCGGTTGTTGTAGTTGTGGTTGTTGTGGTTGTTGCATCGATCGTTGTCGTCGTGGTGCTCGTGGTCGTAGTGCTGGTGGTCGTCGCAGGGTCGGTTGTTGCGACCGTCGTGGGCGTCGAAGACGTGGCGACGGTCGCCGTGGCCGTCGACGGGCTGGGCACACCGCCGGTCACGGCGCCGGTATCGGTCGTGGCGGTGCACGCGGAGATCGTGACGGCGGCCAGCGCGGCCAACGTCACGACCCTGCGTGGGCCCGAGCCAGCTGTGGGTAATCGAGTGGAGGCCGACGACATCAACACACCGCCCGTACGTAGGGATAGGGATTGACGGCGCGCCCGCCGCCGGGGTGCACCTCGAAGTGGAGATGGTTGGCGCTCGTGTTGCCGGTGGCGCCGACGTAGCCGATCACTTCGCCCTGCGACACCGAGCGACTGGATCCCTCATAGGCGCTGAGGTGTGCGTAGTAGTACTTGGTTCCACTTGCGCCGGTGAGCCAGATCGCGTTTCCGCCGAGCCGGTTGCTGCTGAAGTTGGCTCGGCCGGATTCGACGGCAACGAGTGGAGTGCCCCGTGGCGACATCATGTCGACGCCTTCGTGGCTGCGTCCGCCAGAGCGAGGAGCGCCCCAGGTGTCGGCAAAGGCCCGCGGGCCGCTGATCGGGCAGACCATTCCGGAGCCTGAGTTGGACGGCGGCCGCGGGGGCGGAGCCGGTGTCGATTGCGACACCGGCACTGGTTGCTGGGTTGCGGCGGGAGCCGGTGTCGACTTGGTTGCGGATGGTGTGTTGCCCGACGAAGCGTTGCCAGATGTCTTCGGCGTCGGTGCAGGCGCTATGGCTGCACGTTGGGCCGCTGCTTGGGCGGCGGCGGCCGCTGCCTCGGCTTCGCGCCGTTGTTGTTCTTGTCGTCGTTGTCGTTCGAGTTCGTGTTCGACTTCTTCGTCGACGAGACGTTCGGCTTCGATCTGAGCGAGGGCCTCGATCTCTGCTTCGGCGGCCTGTTTCAGATCGGCAAAATTCTGCTTGGCTTCCTCGGAATCTGAGCGGTCTTGTTCGAGGTCGGTACGCGCCTCGGCGACGTCGTCCATGAGCGCGTCGTACTCGTCGAGGTCGAAATTGGCGGTCTCGCGTGAGACCGCTGACATCACATCCGCGGTGAGTGAGGCGTTGATGTCCTCGAAGTCGATGAAGAGCGAGAAGTCGTCGGTCCCGGCGCTCACGTAGCGCCGGACTGCTTGTTCTTCGAGGCCGGCTTGCATTTCGTTGGCTTCGGTCTGGAGCTCGTTGAGGCGCTTCTCGGCAGCGTCGATCTCGATCTCGAGGCCGTCGATCTGCGACTCAGCATCGAACATCGCCTGCGAGGCTGCGTTCGCCTGGTCCCGAGCGGCCTGGATGTCCGCTGCTGCTTGCTTGGCAGCTTCGCTCCCGTGCTCAGCGAACACCGTGACCGCTCCCAGCGATGACGACACGAGCACCGCCGCAATCGCGAGTGCGGCTGAACGTCGCCACGAAGGCGGACGCGATGGAGTTCCGAGGGCGAGGTACGACACAACGTCGTAGAATACTGCCCAGAACTCACGACGGGGATCGCGACCCTGTGACGGAGGGCATCTCATTACGACAGAGTGCAGTTGGGATCTGGAATGGTGACTCAAAGAGATTCGGAATGATCGGACGAGTCCGACTTCGTCACGTCATCGTCGTGGTGGCCCTGTCAGGTTGCGCGTCGATCGATCCCTTTTCCGATCCCTCGTCACCGGCGAGCGCCCCGACACAGGAGATCGGCAATCATTTCAACGCCGCCGATGTCAGGTTCCTGAACGCGATGCTTCTTCACGAGCGAGTTGGGCTTGCTCTGGCCGAGTGGGCTCTCAAATCAACTTCAAACACCGGTCCTGGCGTGTCGACCATGGCAGGCCATCTGGCAGACGACGCTCGAAGACGGATTGACGCGATGTCCGAATGGTTGAACGAATGGAAACGGGTCGACTCGACCAGCTCGGCAACCGCGTCGACCGTAGGCCAAGAACCAGACGAACTGGTCGGGTTGAGTGGTCCGGACTTCGAACAGCAATGGATCAAATTGATGATCGAGCATCACAATGAGGGTGTCGGCCTGGCCGAAGGCGTTCAGCGCGACGGTGTGAGTCGAGACGTCAACAAGTTCGTCAGCGGGACGCTGGTCGATCTTCGGTTCGACGTCAGCAGACTCGAAGCTAGTAAGCCAGGGTGACGATCACCTATCGGCACCGACGTCGTACCGCTTGCGTCGACGTCATCAGATGGCGAACGAGACGGCGCCGGCACGGGAGATCGCGATGTCGAGCCCACCATGGCGAGTTGAAGTACGGGGCGCCCATCGCCATCCGATCGTCGAGCCACCAGTGCGTTGAGCACGGCGTGGGCTGGTGGTGATTACCCGTTCGACGCGATCGCGGGTTCTTCACTGGCAGGCATTGTCGAGCCGAGCACCGCCGCGGCGAGTGCTGTGCTGATTGGCACGGACGCGACGAGGCCGATCGACCCGACGAGTGCGCGCACGATCTCGACGGCGACGACCTCACGTGTGGCGATCGACGAGATTGACTGGCCGGCCTCGCTGAAGAGCAACATCAGCGGAAGAGAGGCGCCGGCGTACGCGAGGAACAGCGTGTTGACCGTCGAGGAGATGTGGTCGCGTCCGATCCGGACTGCGCGTTGGTAGAGCTCGGAGAAGTCTGCGTCGGGACGGGCGTGCTTGAGTTCCCACACCGCAGAGACCTGGGTGACGGTGACGTCGTCGAGGACGCCGAGTGAGCCGATCACGACGCCGGCGAGGAGGAGTCCTTGCGGGTTGATGTCGCTGCCGAGGGCGCTGAGGAAGCCGATTGTCTCGTCGGCGAGGCCGGTCAGGTTGGACGTGAGGACGAAGACCCACGCGAGCACAGCGGTGATCGCGAGGCTGGCGATCGACGCCAGCAGGGCCGCGGCGGTCGCCAGGTTGAACCCGTGGGCCAGGAACAGGGCGATGAACACAATGACCCCGGAAGCGACGACCGCAACGGCCACCGCGTTGGAGCCCTCGAGAAGCGCAGGCAGCACGAAAATGATGATGACCGCGAGGCTTGCGGCGAGGCCGGCCAACGCTCCGACTCCTCGCCAGCGGCCGAGCACGACGATCGCCGTGACGAACAGCAACAGCAGCAACAACAACGGTGTTGACCGTTCGAAGTCGTAGAAGAAAATTTGTGTCGTGCCGTCGGGGTTCGCCTCGATGTCCACGAGCACTGCGTTACCGTTGCGGATCGGGCTGTCGAGCGGCTGCTCGAAAGTTAGCCGTTCACCCTTGAAGTCGCCTGTGCGCGGAACCAACTCGATGCCCGCCGGGCCACAGGACGACGACTCCGATCAGGACCGCAAGGGCGCACGCTCCAACGGCGGCCCACATGCGACGGCGAACAACGGGGGAGATGAAGACTTCCACCTCGCCCATGCCGTGACCATGTGAGTGCGCCATGTTCCGTGTGCGGTCAGTGCAATCAGCGAATGAGATCGATGGCAAACACCGCGCTGTGATGCACCTGATACGCCGCAAGCGCGACCGTTGCCAAGATGACCAATGCACTCTGGACACGGATCGTGGTGGCGGGTTGTTCCATCGGGGCGAGCAGTGCGGTGGCCCGGGCTGCGACGCCGTGATCGGCGATCCCGAGCGCCGGCGAGGGGCTGGCTCCAGCCAGAGCGACCTTGGCAATCG
>CAXMZV010000501.1:0-3821 GCA_964199985.1 Candidatus Ilumatobacter isfjordensis
AAGTACCTCGAACACGGTGTGAAGGCCGTGTTCCAGGGTGGGGAGTCGGGTGAGGTGGCTGATGTGTTCTTCCACGGCACCGCCAACTACGAGAAAGGTCTCGGTGTCGACTATCTCAAGCTGACGTCCTGCAACACGACCGGTCTGGTTCGGGCCGTCGACGCCGTCCACCAGGCAGTCGGCGTGTCGAAGACGTTCATCACGATCGTGCGCCGCGTCGCTGACCCCGGTGACACACATCGTGGTCTCACCAACGTGCTCCAGGTGGAGCCCATTCCCAATCACCAGGCCGTGGATCTCATGGAGATCATCCCCGAGATCGATGCGACCGGGATGCTGATCCACGCACCGGTCACCCACGGCCACATCATCACGATCTCGGTGACGCCCAAGCAGAAGATGCCCGTTGAGGAGGCGCTCGAGGCCTTCCGGGCCTACCCGCGGATCAAGGTGGTGCGCATCGCCGACGGTTTCAACTCGAACTCGTCACTGTTCCAGTGGGCTCGCTACATGGAGTACCCGCGCGCCGACATGTACGAGATCGGACTGTTCGAGGAGATGGTCGGCCTCTCGGGTGACGACATCGTGTTCGCCATCAACATCCCGCAGGAAGCAGTGACGATCCCCGAGACCATCGACGCGGTCCGTGCCGCGATGACGATGCAGCCCAACAGCAGCGAAGCGGTGGCCACCACCGACAAGTACCTGGGCATCTGACCGCCGTGGCCTCGGTGCCGAACATCCCGTCGAGTGCTGACGTCGACGTCTCAGGGCAACGGGTGCTGCTCCGGGTCGACATCAACTCACCGCTCGACCCGGTGACCAAGCGCATCGTCGACGAGGCAAGAATCGACAAGAGCCTCCCGACAATCCGCGACCTTGCCGATCGTGGAGCGCAGGTTGTCGTCATGGCCCATCAGGGCGACGCGCTCGATTACCACAACCTCATTCCAACCGAGGAGCACGCCGCCAAGCTGGCTCAGAAGCTCGGTCGGCCGGTGCAGTGGGTCGACGATGTCGCTGGCCCTGAGGCCCGCCGTCGCATCGAGATGCTCATCGATGGTGACATCCTGCTGCTCGACAACATCCGCATCTACGGCGAGGAACTGTCCACTTTCGAGCGCGATGTCAAGCTGACACCCGAGCAGATGGCCGACACGTATCTGGTCCGCAACCTGGCGCCGCTGTTTGACCTGTATGTCAACGACGCGTTCGCCACGGCGCACCGGTCGGCCCCGTCGATGGTCGCGTTTCAACACCTCCTGCCGTCGGCCGCCGGGTTGCTGCTGGCTGCAGAGATCGATGGTCTGAGCAAGGTCCTCGACAATCCAGCTCGCCCCGCCGTGTTCCTGCTCGGTGGGCTGAAAGTGTCCGATGGTTTTTCGATGATGGGGCGGGCGCTCCGCGACGGCCTCGCCGACCGGGTGCTCACCAGCGGGGTGCTCGGCGAGATCTTCCTGCTGGCCAACGGCGCCACCCTGGGCGAGACCACCCAGCGGTTCATTGCAGAGCGCGACCTCACCCGCTACGTCGATGTGGCCGGAGCCTTGTTGGCCGAGTTCCCGGAGAGGATCGCTCTGCCGCTCGACATCGCAGTCATCGACAACGGTGTACGGCACGAGATCGCAGTGACTGCGCTCCCCGCCGACCAACTGATCGTGGATGTCGGTGACGCCACGATTCGCGCCTACGAGGCCGAGATCGCTGCTGCCGGCACGGTCTTCGTCAATGGCCCGGCCGGAGCGTACGAGCAAGACGGGTCCGATGTCGGCACCCGTCGGCTGTTGGCCGCCGTCGCTGCGTCGCCTGCGATGACAGCAATCGGCGGCGGTGACACGGTGGCCAGCGCCAGTCGGTTCGTCGACCTCAAACTCATTGACTTCGTCAGCACGGCAGGCGGAGCCCTCATCCGGTTCGTGAGCGGCCAATCGCTGCCGCTGTTGGAGGCCTTCGAGGCGTGCACGAATACGTATCAACCCCTCAAGGAGCACGTGTGATCGAACTCAGCCCAGGAAAACTGTGGGGCCTCCGTCGCCTCGCCGACGCCGACGGGCGTTTCAAGATGCTCGCCGTGGACCAACGGCCGCCCATCAAGAACCTGGTCGCCGAGCGCAGAGGCGTCCAGACGGCGCCATACGACGACGTCTGCGCAGTGAAGGCCATGCTCGCCGACGAGTTGGCCAGTATGTGCTCGGCGGTCCTGCTCGACCCGCACTATGCCTACCCGGCAGCCATCCAGTGCGTGTCGCCAGCCCAAGGCCTCGTGCTCACCCTCGAGGACTCGCTGTTTGCCGAGGACGAGGGCGGGCGTCGCTCGAAGTCGATTGACGATTGGAGTGTCGACAAGATCAAGCGGGCCGGTGGCGACGCGGTCAAGCTCTTGGCCTGGTATCGCCCCGATGCATCGACTGCGGTCCGCGAGCACCAACAGGAGTACGTCGCCGGAGTTGGCGATGCTTGTCGGAAGTTCGACATCCCCTTTGTCTTCGAGCTGCTCGTCTACCCGCTCCTCGGCTCAACGGACCACACCACTGACTACGTCGAGCACCCGGGCAAGCGGGCTGAGGACGTGCTCGAGAGTGTGGCCGCGTTCGCCGGGCCTGAGTACGGCATCGATCTGTTCAAGCTCGAGAGCCCATGGCCGGCCGCCCACGTCCCCGACCTCGACTCAGTTGACGTCGACGACGCAGTCATCGAGCGGGTGAGTTCGCACTTCCGCGTGCTCGGACGATTGGCGGACCGCCCGTGGGTGATGCTGTCGGCCGGAGCAACCAAGGAACAGTTCAGGCGAGTCCTGCGGTTCGCCTACGACGCTGGTGCCAGCGGCTATCTGGCCGGGCGCGCGATTTGGTGGGATGCGTTCCAACAATTTCCCGACTGGGATGCCATGCGCATCGAACTCGCCAAGGACGCCGTGCCCTACGTGGAGTCACTGAACCGGCTCACCGATGCCTGCGCAGTCCCGTGGACAATCCACCCCAAGTTCGGGACGGGTGGCGTCCGCCTCGCGGCTGCCGGCGCTTCCTTCCGTCAGCAGTACAGCGACTTCGCCCATGCTGAAGAGCGAGGAGACGACACATGACCCGGATCGGGGTTGCGATCCTCGCCAGGCCGACATTCGATGTGCCGTACGCCGGCGAGATGGCGGCAGCTGCATGGCAACGTCTCAACGAACTCGGCCATGAATTGGTCGGGTCGCCCGACCTGATCATCGACGTGGAAGCGTTGAGCAGGGCCACCGCGGCGCTCGCGAATGAACCCCTCGACGCAGTGGTGATCGTCCAGGCGACCTTCGCCGACGCCACGCTGGCGGCTGCGATCGCCGACGTCAACCCGGCACCGATCCTGCTCTGGGCGATCCCGGAAGAGCGCACCGGAGGCCGGCTCCGACTCAACTCGTTCTGCGGGATCAACCTCGCTGGCTACCGCCTCACGCGGGAAGGCCGGCGCTATCGGTTCCTGTATCGAGATCCTGGCGATGCGACCACAACCGAGGCCCTCGCGGCGATTCTCGAGGCGCCGATGCCCGCGATCCCTCCAGTCGCCGAGCCGCCGTCCATCACGTCGACCACCCCAGATGCGGCCGCCGCGGCGCGCAGCGTCCGAGTACGACTCGCCGCGAGCACCGTTGGCATCGTCGGCGAACGTCCCGACGGCTTCGAGCCGTGCGACTACGACGCCGACGTGCTCGCCAGCACCGCAGGTGTCACCGCAGAGACGGCAACGTTGTCCGACCTCTTCGCTCGAGCCGAGTCGGCCTCCGCAGAGTCAGCGCAGCAGGTGCGGGTGCGCGTCTCCACTCATCTCGAGGGCGTGGAGGA
>CAXMZV010000502.1:0-3807 GCA_964199985.1 Candidatus Ilumatobacter isfjordensis
GCTGACGCCGACGTCGCTGACGCCGACGTCGCTGACGCCGACGTCGCTGACGCCGACGTCGCTGACGCCGACGTCGCTGACGCCGACGTCGCTGACGCCGACGTCATCATCCTGGCCAGGGCGGACCCGATCCCGTTCGACCGACGTCTCCTCGGGACGAACGTTCCGGCATGGCTCGGGCCGGAGCGTCTTCTCGACGCAGAGTTCCAAGCGAACACGATCGCCTCAGGCACGACGCTGCTGCGGATGCCCGGTGGGAGTTGGAGCAACTCCTACGACTGGGCTGCCTGCGAAGTCTCTGATGAAGCCGGCTGCTTCTGGACCTGGGCAGCGCGTCCAAGCGACTTCATCAGTTTCATGGAGGCAACTGGTCTCGGAGGGATGTGGACGGTGTCGATCAACCAGACGGCGCAGAGTGCCGCCGCAGCCGTTGCCTTTTTCAACGGCGACGTCAACGACCAGACTCCGATCGGCGTCGACCGCAACGGTGTCGATTGGGAGAGCATTTCGACGTGGGCCCGTTTACGCGAGGAGGGCGGTCACCCCGAACCGGTCGGCATCGACCTGTGGGAGATCGGCAATGAGGTGTACGGCGGCCAGCCCGATGTAGGTGGCAGCGAATGTGCATCGTTCGGATGGGAAGGCGTCTGGACGTGCGACGGAGCCGAATACGTCGAAGGTACCGCCGACCACGACGGATATCTCGACATCCGTCGCGCCATGCGCGGAGTCGATCCGGACATCTCGGTCGGCGGGGTGGGGGTGCCCGACCCGAGCGGCTGGCAGAACTGGGGCAACGAAGTGATCGAGCGAGCGGGCGACCAGCTCGATTTCTACGTCGTGCACCAGTACGCATTCAACTCCTCGCCGGACACCGCGGATGCGGTGCTCCGAGCACAGGAACTGTGGCCGTCGGTGGTCGGAGGCGTCCGTTCTGTCCTGTCGGAAGACATCCCGATCGCCGTGACCGAGTACAACCTGGTCGCGGTCGCAGATCGCGACACCGAACAGTCGATGACCAAGGTGGTCAACGCGCTCTACATTGCCGACACCATCGGCCAACTCGCCACGCTTGGTGTCGGGATCGCGAACCAGTGGAACCTCGCGAACGGTCAAGCGGACAACGGAACCGACTACGGCCTGCTCGACGCACTCGACGGATCACGTCATCCTCAGTTCACGGCCCTCGAGATCTGGAGCGATGCAGGCACGTCGCTCTTCCCCGCCGATGGACGCAACGACGAACGACTGCGGTTCTATCCAACGCAACACGCCGACGGGAGATGGGTCATCATCGCGATCAATCTGTCGGACTCGCCAACGACCAGGTCGGTCGGATTCTCTGATTTCCCGTCGTCGATCGCCGGACACATCAGCAGCGCATCGGCGCAAGACGCAGGGGACCGCTCCTTCGAGCTGACTGAGGTTGACATCGAAGTGGATGCCAGCGTCGTCGACGTCGAGTTACCTGCGTGGTCGATCTCCTCGATCGACGTGGTGACCGGATCCTGATCCCGATCCCCGACCGACGGCGCTCAGATGACGACGAGTTCGGGCGCCATCCCAGATCGCCCGATCTCGACCAATGGCTTGCGGCGAAGCTGAGTCTCTTTCACGAACCTCGTGCCCTTTCCACCAGCAAGAATTCCCACGCATTTCGAGCGGTGGACTTACCAGGACGACCCGTGGCTGACGATTGAAATGACGCTTCCAGCAAGGATCTTGATCGGTCCAAGCCGGAATGTTGCCGGGCCCTCCGACGATCACACATTCGTCGGTTTTCAGACGACTTCGCGTCGGTCGATGTCCACCGTTCGTTCGAGAGCCATCGGAAACGACGAGCCCGTCGATCACGTCAGCAATATTCGCCCCGCCGACGCGGTCGAGGTGTCGACGTCGGATCGCTGATGTCGGCGGTCGACGCGATCACCACGACGTTCCGGTTCCGTTGTGAGGATCAGACGGTCACTCGGACCTCGAGGCCGAAGATGTTCGGGTTGTCGGCAGCGCCGGGTGAGATGACGATGACGATCTCACCGTCGAGGTCAGCGTCGTTGACGACGAATCGCTCCATGCCGCCGGTGTCGGGTCCGTAGGCGAGGACCGGGTCGTGATTCGTCAGCACCGACGTTCCTTCGATCGAGACGTTGTACTGGCGTGCGCCGATGACATTGGCGGGGTCGAAGCCGTTGGCCAGGAACAACCGGACGTCGACGGTCGACCCAGCCGTGACCGGGATCGTGTACGTCATTGGTGTGCCGGCCCACCGCTCGGTGGCGAACACTCCCTGCGGCACGTACGACGGGACCGATGCGTGTCGCGCCGTGATGTTGTGGGTCGAGTTCTTGTCAGGGTTCCCACCCGGTCCCTGAGTGAACGTCGGATGTTGGTTGGCGCCGAGCAGGTCAGCTTCCCAGTCCTGGTTCGGCCCATCGAGCGCAGCGACCAGTGCGCCGGCGGTGATGCGTTCGATCACTGCCGTGTCGGGAAGCGGGAAGCCGCTGACCTCATTTGACGCACCACTGACCCCGATCGTGTTCTCTGCGACCACTGCGTAGTAATAGATCGTGCCATTCGCAGCGGTTGCGTCGGAGTAGTCAGATGTTGCCGACGTGCCGATCTCGGTGCCACTGGTGGTCGGCACGGGTGACGTCGCAGCGCGGTACACGAAGAACGTGACGGCATTCGGGTCGTCGTCCCAGTCCAGGCCGACGACGGCGTCACCGTCGGTTGCCGTGACGTTGGCGGGCGCTGCTGGCGCTACGACCGTGTCGATCGTGAACGTGGCGGTCGAGGTGGCTTCCGGGTTGCCATACGCCTGGTGACCGGCGTCGGCCACCTGGACTCGTGCGACATACTGCCCGTCGGCCAGACCGGTGAGGTCGATCGACGTGTCCGGACGGTACAGCGTGTTGTGCGTGCCGGCGCCGTTCTGCGATGGCTGTGCGGGAACGGCCGGCCCGAAGGTGGCTCCGCCGTCGCTGGAGATCGAGAAGTGGGCGTGGTCGATCCCCGGGTCGTCGAATCCGTTGAAGAACCATTCGACGGTCAGAGAATCCGAGTTGATCGTCGAGCCGTCGAGACCGCTGAGGATTTCGATCGACCGTTCGCCGCTGACGCCGAGGATCTCGATGCCTCTCACCGCCGCCCGATCCTGGGTCCCGACCAAGGAGATGTCGAGCGATCCGTCCGACACAGCGAGGACATCGACCACCGAGGCCCGATTCTTCGCCCCGCTGATCTCGATCGGATCGACATCGGTCGCCAGCACGTTGCCGTCGATGACGATGTCGAAGTCGCGCAGACCCGGACCGTTCAGGAACGTCTCGTTGAGATGGAGTCGGACCTCGACCTCGGTTCCGGCGGCCACCGGGAATGCGTAGTTGAGATTGAAGCCGTTGCGCTCGATCGCGTAGATCTCATCGGGCCCAGACGCAGGAATCGTGATGTGCGTTCGGTCGAATGGCTGCACCGGTGCGCTCTGGTTGCCGTAGGTGCCGAGGGATCCGTTGATGTAATACTCGGACGGGGCCGCTGCGGTATCAGCCTCCCAATTCGGGAGCGAAAGGTCAGCGGAGGCAACTGCGGGTCCGCCGGCGTTCACCCGGAACAGCGGACTTCCAGACGGGTCGGTCTGTGCGATCGACAGTGTGAAATTGTCGGTGACCGATGCGTTGGATACGTCCTCGAGGCCAACGGTGATGTCGTAGACGCCGGATCCGGTGAGATCGGGTGTCCACTCGATGAGGCCCGTCGACGAGATGGTCATGCCAGCAGGTGCGTTGGTCAGCGAATAGGTGATTGGAC
>CAXMZV010000503.1:0-3795 GCA_964199985.1 Candidatus Ilumatobacter isfjordensis
CGATCGTCGCGAGGACATTGTCATAGAAGGCGGAACTGGCGTCGAAGTCGGCGCATTGGATCGAGAGATGGTCGAGCATGCGGTCGATCTTCGCGCAGAGGTGGAAGTGGTGGATGCCGAGGAGGGGAGCCGAGGTGCCAACTACATTCAGGAACATGACCTCTCGGGACCCAGTATTTCCGTTCTCGGCGCACAACATCCAGTTGTCTGATGGCAGTCGCACGGTGACTGAGAACGAGGGGCTCCTGAATCAGGAGGGTTGGCTCACAGCAACTCTGCGCACGCTGCGCCTGATCGCCGGTCGGGGCGAACGTCTTCGGATTGTTGACCTCGGTTGCCTCGAGGGCGGCTACAGCATCGAGTTTGCACGGTGCGGTCACGATGTGGTCGGCATCGACGCGCGCGAGATCCACATCGAGCGGGCCAATGCGGCCAAGTCTGACCTCGGCCTTCGCAATGTCGAGTTCGTCGTAGACGACGTCAAGAATCTCGCCCGCTACGGCAGATTCGACGTCGTCTTTTGCTGCGGGCTTCTCTATCACCTCGACAACCCTCACGAATTCATCGATCTCGTCGGACAGGTTTGTGATCGGGCGTTCATCCTCAACACCCACTATGCGCGGGCCATTGACCCGCTGTACGACGCCGATTTCGATTCGTCGACCGAAGCTGACCGCATCGACCATTCGCTCTCAGAATTGGTTGAGCATGAAGGCCTTGCCGGTCGCTGGTACCACGAGTACGATTCGTCGGCGCCTCGCTCGGAGGTCGAGAATCATTCGTGGGCGGCGTACAGCAACTCGCGGTCATTTTGGCCAACGAAACCGGCGCTCCTGGCGGCGTGCCGCAATGCGGGCTTCGATACTGTTTACGAACAGCACGACTTCGTCGACGACATTGCGCACAATCAATCTGGACGAATCAGTGACCGCGGAATGTTCTGCTGCGTGAAGCTCTCATCGGCTGCGAGTTCTCAAACGATGCTCGACGACGCGAAACGCCACGCAGGCCGTGTGGCGCGCCGGATGAGGTCGTTCGTTCCCACCACTTCTGGCTGATCCGATGGGTCCGGCGTCCAACTCGATTGGCCAGGCAACGATTCGCAGCCTCTTCAACACCTCGAAGCCTTCCCCCCAAATTCCCTCACCGCCAGTCTCAACCAGGCACTCTTGTGCGCGTCTGCCGAAGGGCCAGATGAGGAATGTGCGAACGGTTCGTCTGCGTGGAGGAGTCGACCTCGACGAGCATGATCGGACGCGTTCAACAACTGAGGGGCGCCGTCGGGCAAGATGGGGGTGATGCAGGTCGCGCCCGAGAGTTCGACAGCGGCCGGGTTGGCGCGTCGTCCCCCGCTCCGTCGACGCGTCCGACACACCCTGCTCGGTGAGGGCCCGATCATTCCGCTCGCCGTGGCGCACGGGTTGTCGGGCTCTGCTGATGCATTCGTCACGGTCAGCCTCGCCGGATCGTTGTTCTTCAACATCAGCCCGGATGCATCTCGCCAGCAGGTGCTGCTGTACCTCCTGGTGACAATGGCGCCGCTTGCGGTGCTGGCACCGCTCGTTGGGCCCGCCGTCGACCGATTCCGGCGGTCGCAACGTTTCGTCGCGTCGATCTTCTACCTGCTGCGTGCGGTCAGCTGCATGGCGATGGTCAGCTTCCTGCTCGACCTGACGTTCTATCCACTCGCGCTCATCTTGCTGATCGCGAGCAAGGCATCAGGCGTGGTCAAACAAACGCTGGTGCAGCAGCTGGTCGACGACCCCGACAAGTTGGTGGCAACCAACGCGCGGCTCGCACGTTTGGCGAGCATCACCGCCGCCATTGGTGCTGGCGCGGCAGCCGCGTTGTTGACGGTCGGTGGACCAACCTGGACGCTGCGCATCGGTGCAGTGCTGTTCGCACTCGCCTCGTTCGTTGTGCTCCAGATTCGTACGCCGCAACATGTCATCGTCGCTACCGACGACGTCGAATATGCCGAGACTCACCTCCCGGTGGTGTTCGTCGCGTCGGTCGGCATGATGGCGATACGTGCCGCCGTCGGGTTCTTTTTGTTCACGCTCGCGTTCACGTTGCGGCGCGATAGCCAGCCGGCGTTCATCTACGGACTCGCGGCAGCGTGTTACGGAATCGGGGCGTTCACCGGCCACACCGTGATTGGCCTGCTCCGTCGGCGGTTCAGCGAACAGCAGCTGATCGGGTTGGCGATCGCTGCGCCGGCGGCGTTCACGGCGGTCGGGATGCTCGGCGTGTCGACGCCGTTGCTGCTCGTGATCGCAGCACTCGTTGGCCTCTCCACCACGCTTGGCCGCAACGCATTCGACAGTCTGTTGCAGCGGCGGGCGCCCGAGGCGTTGCTCGGTCGCGCCGGTGCGCGATATGAGACGCGGTTCCAGCTCGCTTGGGTTTTCGGAGGGGCGGTCGCAACACCGATCTCCCTGGCGCCCGAGGTGAGCATGATGATCTTGACCGCGATCTATCTGCCGGGTCTCGCGGTGTTCGTTCGGGCGCTACGCGAGGCGCGCAAGTTCGAAGGCGCGTCAGTCGATGCGCTGGCAGGTGCTCGACAGCGGGTACTGATGGCCCGCCACGCCTGGGAGGCCGAGGAGTACCGCACCGCCATCATCGACGCATCCGCCGCGGCCGACTTGGCCCAAACGGTGCACGGACCGTTCTTGGACGATGACCGGGACCGCCGCATTCTGCTCGACGAGTTGCGGCGTGCAGCGATCGATCCCGAGCACGCCGTTTCGACGGGCGATGCGATTCGTGCGCTGGAAGCCGTGAGCGGCTTGCTCGACGGAGAGCTCGCGGCCAGAGCCTCGTAGGGACGTCAGCTCGTTTACTCGGTGGCGAGGGTTGCCGATGTGACGGCGGCACTGTCATCGATGGCGGTGGCGGTCACTTCGAGGATCCACGCGTTGTCATCGTCGATCGACTGATAGCGCACGATGCGCGCTTCAACGATCGCCTGATCGGGCTCGAACTCGTCGATCAAGATCATGACCCCATCGTCCTTGACGGGTTCATTGTCGAGCGTCTCGTCGCGGGCATCGCGAGCGTCGTCGGCGAAACGAATGACCGCAGCGTCGTCGATATTGGACACGACGTTGGCCTGCACGCGGACATCGACCGTTCCCCCAGCCGCGGCGGCAAGGTAGATGACCGGCTCCTCGACGTTGCCGTCGGCGTCGATGACGGGATCGCTCCGTTCGATTTCCCATCGAACGATGGCGGTGTAGGCATTGGTGGGCGTCACCGTGGCCCGCTCCGGTTCGGGGTCAGACGTGCATCCGACGAGCGCGAGCACAGCGACCGCGGCTGCTGCAACGCTCCGCGCCCCTCGGCTGAGCGCGCCGTAACGATCCGATCCCACCACTCTACGTTAGGTCAGATCGGCAGCCAATGAAGTAGATGCCTTCGACCGGCCAACACGACGAGCTCCTTCAGCACCGCCGCCGATCCTGAAACACTTCGCGGTCAACTCCGATCGACGCAGTGTGCTCGGTGAGGTAAGCGTTCTCAAACGACCAATCCGGAGTGCTCAACCCCACCGAATCACCTTGGGCTCGAAGCCTCCGATGAAGGGCAGAATGGGAATGTGTGAGGTTGGCGGCGGCGGTGATGGAGCTCGGGCTTCGGCCTCTGACCGTTCGGCGGTCACCGACACCGACCGGAAGGTCGACGCCAGATGATTGTGGAGTCCGCGCCCATGAACCGGTTCAGGTATTCGTTCAGCCCGGGACAGGGCAGCCTGGCTCCGGGTCGAACATCTGGATCATGACTGCGGTCATC
>CAXMZV010000504.1:0-3789 GCA_964199985.1 Candidatus Ilumatobacter isfjordensis
GATCCGGCCCCGCGCTCGGTCGCTGCGGCCGACTCGACATCGGGTAGAAACCGTTCGGCGTAAGAACGACTCTGGTAGCCGATCAGGTCCCCGACCAGCATCGTCAACGTTCCGGCGAGGCCCGTGTCCGCATCGCTGAACTCGTTGGCGATGGCGGTGATCCGGGCACCGACCGCAGCGGGCACCGACTCGACGGTGACCATCTCCGTCACCGGGAGTTCCTGCTGTGTCGCTGCATGCGCCTCCACGACCGCCGGGTCGTGCGCCCATCGGCGGCCCCAGTCGAACGCTGCCAGGTTCGCTGCAACAGCCACGCCGTTCAACTCGATGGCCTCTTCGATCGATTCGATCGACACCGGGATGCGACCGTCTTGCACGGCAACGCCAAGCAACAGCAGGTTCGACTGTGCGGCACTCCCCGTCAGTGCCATCGCGAGCGCGCTGGCATCAAGGAACCGGATCTGATCCACACGCGTCGCTGCACCCAGTCGCTGTTCGATCGACTCCGTGGGGTACGGCGTCGCAGGTTCCGAGATCATCCGACCTGTCGGCGTGCGGTGGTGCGAGACGATCGCCACGGTGTGCTCCGGATCACTCGCCGCGATGGAGTTGTCGCTCGCGGCGACCAGTCCATCGAACCCGAGCAGCAAGTCGGCTTGGCCGCGGCCAACGAGATTCGACGACGTCCGATCGCCACGGGCGAGCACGACGTCCGACACCACCGGCCCCGCCTTCTGACTCAGTCCGGTCTGATCGAGGCCGCGCAACTGCCAGCCGTCGAGCATCGCGGCGGTCGACAGCACCTGCGCGACGGTGACCACCCCGGTGCCGCCGATCCCGGCGAGCCGAATGCGCACGAGGTCAATCGTCGAGTTGACCACCGGATCGGGCACCCGCACCTCGGATGTCCGCTTGACACCCGCTTGGATTTGAGGGGTCAGGCGGACATCTGACTCGCCGACATCAACCGTCATGAACGCCGGACAGTCACCTTCGATACATGACATGTCGAAATTGCACGACGCTTGGTCGATGGTGGTCTTGCGACCAAGGGGTGTGTCGACCGGTTGGACCGACAGGCAGTTGCTGACGTCTCCACAGTCACCGCATCCTTCGCAGATCCGATGGTTGATCACCACGCGCTGGGTGGGCATGACGAGCTTGCCGCGCTTGCGGGATCGACGGAGCTCGGCTGCACAGAACTGGTCGTGGATGAGCACGGTGACGCCCGAGACCGAGCGCAGGTCGTCCTGGACCGCGACGATGTCGGTGCGGTCGTGCACCTCGACGCCAGCGGGCAAGTCGACGCGTCGGTAGCGGCCGGGATCTTCGGTGGTGATCGCCACCTTGCGCACACCGTGTGCCAGCAGAATGGTGACGAGTTCGGGCACCTCGATCGGCGACACCGAGTCCTGTCCCCCGGTCATCGCCACGGTGCCGTTGTAGAGGATTTTGAACGTGATGTTCTTCTTCGCACCGACGCAGTACTGCAGCGCGAGCTGCGCCGAGTGGAAGAACGTGCCGTCTCCGTAATTCTGGAACAGGTGATGTTCGGCAACGAAGGGTTCCATGCCGACCCACTGCGCGCCTTCGTTGCCCATTGCGGTGATGCCAATCGACTCACCGACGCGCTCCTCGTCCATCAGCAGAGTCATCCCGTGGCAACCGGTGCCTGCGCCAACGAGTGCACCATCGGGCACCTTCGTTCCCCAGTTGTGTGGACACCCCGAACAGAAGAACGGCGTGCGATTGACGGCCAGCGGGATGAGCGCCTTCTCACGCACCGGCGGCGGCTCCGGGGTCAGCCGATCGCCCACGCGCTCACTGAGTCGCGATCGCAGCCCGGCCACAATCGCATCGGCATCGAGCTGACCCCATGAGCGCATCAGCGTGGCGCCGTGCTCGTCGGTCTTGCCCAGCACTCGCGGATGATGTCCACGATTGTAGAGCGCGTCCTTGATTAGCCACTCCAGGGTCGGGTTCTTCTCCTCGACGACCACGATCTCGTCCAGTCCGTCAGCAAACGAACGAATCAACTCAGGGTTGAACGGCACCGGCATGCGGAGGTGCAGCAACCGGATACCGGCCGCCTCGATGGCGTCGAGTCCGTCGAGTCCGATACGCCGGAACGCTTCGAGCATCTCGAAGTACGTGAACCCCGTGGCGACGAAGCCAATCCACGCGTCACTCGGGTTGGCCGTCACTCGGTTGAGCCGGTTCTCGATGCCGTACCGCTGGGCGAGCGGGAGTCGGACCTCGCGAAACTCGCGCTCGACCTCGATCATCCGCGGTCCGAGGAACTGGGCGGAAGGATGGCTGACCCAACGCTCGCCGTTCACATCAACCGTCGGCAGGATCGGGTCGGCGTCGAGCACGGGGAACCTAATGGTGCCCGACCCGTCGGCGACCGGCGTGACGATCTTCATCGCTGACCACAACCCTGACGCTCGCGACATCGCCACGGCATGCAGCCCGAGCTCGAGACACTCGCTCATCGTCCCGGGGTAGAGGATCGGCATGTGGAAGTCGACGAGCGATGCGTCCGACGACGACGGCATGGTCGATGACTTGCAGGCCGGGTCATCGCCAACGAGCACGACGGCACCACCGAGCGAACTCGACCCGGCGAACACACCATGGCGCAGCGCATCGCCCGCACGATCGAGCCCAGGCGCCTTGCCGTACCAGACGCCGACAACACCGTCGTACGTTGCATCGGGTCGACCCTGCGCGAGTTGCGATCCCATCACCGACGTGGCGCCGAGCTCTTCATTCACCGCCGGCTGATGCACGATCGGCAGCTCGGGAACGGTCCTCACCGCACGCGCCACCTCCTGGTCGAATCCACCGAGGGGTGAGCCGGGATACCCGGAGAGGAACGCAGCGGTGTTCAGGCCAGCGGCGCGGTCACGGCGCAACTGCTCGATCGGGATGCGGGCGAGTGCCTGGACCCCGGTGACGAACGCCGTGCCCTCGTCGCGTCGATACCGATCGCTCAGCTCGTATCGACGGGGCGTTGTGTCGGGTGATGCTGACGTGGCCATGCAGAAGTCTCCGACAGGCCGTGGAGATCGTGCAAGACTTCTCCCGATGTCTGCACGATCCACAGTCTCGTCGGTACTTCGGATGAACATCGACGACACGGATCGCCGAATTCTGCACGAACTACAGGTCGACGCGCGGCGCCCGAACACCGAGTTGGCAGCGGCAGCCAACGTGTCACCGTCGACGATCGTCAACCGCCTCCGCAACCTCGAACAAGCTGAGGTGATCCGCGGCTACCACGCCGAGGTCGACGACGCGGCGCTCGGTCGCAACGTCGAGGCGCTGGTGTCGGTCAAGCTCCGACCAAAAACACCCGCCGCTGTCGACGCGTTCCTCGACGCGGTCTGGTCATTCGATGAGACGGTCGCCGTCTGGCTCGTCACGGGCGAGTACGACGCCCTCGTCCAACTCAGCGCTCGTGACATGGCGACACTGAGTCAGACCGTGCTGACCTCAATCAGCAGCGCACCGAATGTCGTCGACGAGCGCACGTCGATCGTCTTTCAGCACCGCACGAAGCGCGTGCTCGCTCCCCTCGACTGAACCCAAGCGGGTACCACTACGACTCAATCGCGAACGCGGCGCAGCAGGACTTCCTGCGCGATCGTCGCCACGTGCGTGCCGTCGATGTTCAGCACGTCGCCAGTCACGAGCCCCCGGCCGCCATTGAGACCATGCGAACGCGTGTCGAACCAGTGCCACTGATCGGCTCGGCATGGACGATGGAACCAGACCGAGTGGTCG
>CAXMZV010000505.1:0-3789 GCA_964199985.1 Candidatus Ilumatobacter isfjordensis
CCTGCTCTCCTCGATCGGTTTCACGAAAGAGGAGCTTGCAGCGAGCCTGTACGACAGCCTCCACGAACAGATCCTGACCTTGCCTGACTCGACGCGGGTCTACCCGGCACACGGCGCAGGTTCGGCCTGCGGCAAGAACCTTTCCACCGACACCTGGTCGACCATCGGCGAACAACGCACTACCAACTACGCGTTGCTCGCCGACAACAAGGAAACGTTCTTCGAGCTCGTCACCGAAGGCCAACCTCCGGCACCCGGCTACTTCGTCTACGACGCCGTACTCAACCGCAAGGACCGAGAACTTCTCGACGAAACCGCCCTTCCCGAGTCTCTGTCGTTGACAGAGTTTGATCGACTTGTCGCGAGCGGCGCCATGGTCATCGACGGCCGCGATCCCGACGAATTCGGCCACGGCCATCTCGCTGGCTCGATCAACGTCGGCCTCAATGGCCGGTATGCAGAGTTCGCCGGATCGGTGATCCCGCACGACGTCGACATCGTGCTGGTCGTCGACGAGGGATTCGAACTCGAGGCAAAGAATCGCCTCGCCCGCATCGGCTTCGACCGAGTGGTCGGATCCCTCAAGCACCCGTACGTGGCCATGCTTGATCATCCCGATCGCGTCCGGCAGGCATCGCGCTTGACCGCTGTCGACTTCGACACTCGTCGCGACGACATCGAGGGACTGCAGCTCATCGACATCCGCAACCCAGGTGAGGTCGCGCTCGGTGCGCTCGCCGGAGCGACGACAATCCCGGTCGGGCAGCTCCCGAGCCGCTTGGATGAACTCGATCCGGCGGCGTCCACGGTCGTGTACTGCGCCGGCGGCTACCGCTCGTCGGTGGCCGCGAGTCTGCTCCGCCAGGCTGGCTTCGCCGACGTCTCGGACATCCTCGGCGGGTACGGCGCCTGGCAAGAAGTCCATCACACGTCCGTCTGAACTCAACCCTTCATTTCTCAAGCCACTCACGAACGGAAAGCCCACAATGGCCTACACCGACAAGTTCCAACGTCTCGCCGAAGCCGCCCAAGCGCAGGTCTCCTCCGTCGAAGCTGATGAGGTCAACGCACTCGTCGACAACGGCGCAATCGCGCTCGACATCCGCGACCCAGACGAACACGCCGCCGACCACCTCGCCAACTCGATGAACATCAGCCGCGGAAAGCTGGAAATGATCGTCGAAAGCAAGATCCCCGACCTCGACACCACCATCCTCTGCTACTGCAACGCCGTGAACCGTGGCGCGCTGTCCGCGGCAACGCTCACAGCGATGGGATACACGAACGCCCGCTACATCAACGGCGGCCTCAACGCCTACAAGGCGCTCGAGTCGACGAGTTCGCCCGAAACGAGCCGCTGATGTGCCGCCAAGCGACCTGCCCAACCTGTACCAAACCAACGTGGAGCGGGTGCGGGGCCCATGTCGAGCAAGTGCTCGGTCACGTTGACCCCGCCGACCGCTGTGTCTGCCCGACGCCCCAATCAGGATCCACCGGACTACTGCAGCGAATCCGCGGCCGCTGACTCGACACCCCGTTATCCGGTCGCAACCTGATCGTCAGCGACGAGAAATCCAGGGTCCATGATGGCGCGTTGGTGGTGAAGATGACCTTGGCCTCTTCACTCCCAAGCCCGCGCCCGCGACGCTGATACTGGACAGCGGGGCGCGCACAGAATCCTTGATGCACCCGACAGGAGGATGCGTTGATGCACATGTTCAGTTCGGCCAGCGGGAGTGTTGGCAGAACCCGCCAGCTGGTCGCTGCCCTCGCTGTGGTCCTCGTTACATCACTGGGCGTGACCGCCTGCGGCAGCGACGATGCAACAACATCTGTGCCCTTGAACGCGGACGACGAAGCGGCGTTGATCGTCGCCTCCGACGAACTCGTCGCCGTGTGCGCCGAGGGCGACCATGCCCGCTTGGCCGATCTGAGCGGCCCGGGCATTCAGGGCCGGACCCGCGATCAGGACAACGTGTTCAACGGTGCCGTCGAGAGCGTCGTTGTCGTGGACCGCATCGTGGCCGTCGATGGTGACACCGCCACCGTGGCGGTGACTCTCGACGTGACGATCGGCGGCGAGAGCAGCGAGGAGGAACGGATCTGGGCATACGAGCGAGTCGACGACGCCTGGGTCCTGTCCAGCGTGCCGGACTGCCTGTTTTCCTGAAGGAAGGCCGCCATCTAGCTGGGGTTTCGCGGTATCGATATGACATTTCGTGCTTGGGGATAACAGCCCGTGACGACTGGTCCGTGAGAAGTTTCGGCCGAGGTGCGCCTTGGTGGAGCGGCACTCGACTTCGTTGGTGATCACGGTGCTGTAGCGCAAATCGGGTGGGGTGAGCTTTGGCGTCGCCCGTCTCATCGAGGTACTTCGACCGCGACCGGCCGTGGTTCGACGCGAGCCAGCACCGATTCAGGGCGCCCCGCTAGACGTCGGGGCCGGCGCCCAGCGCACCAACGGTCATGTCGAGCATGAGATCCAAGTCCCGTGGGGTGACGTCGCTGTTGTCGACGATTCGTTTCGAGATGAGCGGACCCTGAATCACGTGCATCGCCATGTCGAGATCAATCTCTGCGGCGACCTCACCGCGAGCGATCGCTCGCTGCAAGGCAATGAGGGTGGGGCCCCGAGGCTGCACCCGCGCGCGGCGAAACAGCTCCCGATACTCCTGGCTTTCCAATGCCTTGCTCACCATCCACGCGAACAACTCCCTGTTCTGTGGGGCCGAGCCGACATCGAGGTACCGGCGATGGATTGTCTCCAGATCCCCCCGCAACGTTCCGGTATCCGGCGGTGGCGTGGCGGTGACGCTGTCCTCGACAACAGCGAACACCAACACATCGGTCGAGCCGAAATGCCGATACAGCGTGGTCTTGGCCACCCCGGAGCGGCGTGCAACCTCATCACCGGTCACCGCCCGCACCCCATCGGTCAACAAGATCTCCAGCGCCGCATCCAACAGGCTGCGACGAGCCGCCGCGCTGGGAGTTCGAGCCATAACACTTCTGACCATAGCGCTAGACCGCCGATTCGTGGCTGACACAGCTGTCCAGCAGAGCCAAACACTACTCGTAGTAGCGTTTTCGTTCCGCCCGAAGGTAGCTTTCGGAATCTCACTTTCCGATCTCTTCCGAGGAGCCTTCCCACATGCAACCATCGACCGTCACCCTCGACCCTTCGACCCCGATCGACACTCGACTCAAGATCGCTGCCCTCTGGATCTCGATGCTGCTCGTGTTCGCCTACGTCGACATCTTCTCCCTCTACCGACCGGGCATCCTCGACGAGATCCAGGGTGGCACCATCTACAAGTTCGACATCACCCAAACGTTCCTGTTCTTCACGACCCTCTACATCGTCATCCCAGCCCTGATGATCCCGCTCACGCTGACCATGCGGCCGAGACTGAACCGCACCGTCAACATCGCGGTTGCCGCCATCTACGCACTCACGGTCATCGGCAACGCGATCGGCGAGTGGACCTATTACGTGTTCGGCAGTGCAGTAGAGGCAGCGCTGCTGTTCGCTGTGATCTACCACGCCCGCACCCTCGTTCCAGCTCCCGAAAAATCACTGTGCTGAGGCCGTGATTGAGATTGTTCGTTCACGCGAGACCGCATCCGAGCGAATCGGCTTGGCGGCAGCGTCGATGGCGTCACCGTCGACGGGCTGGGCATCGACCAGATCGACGAATCCCAGGTGGAGTCAGCGGGGATCGACGCTGGTCCAGTAGTCGACCACCGTCACGTGCTCGACCAAGTCGCCCACCCAGTCGGCAAACGCGA
>CAXMZV010000506.1:0-3779 GCA_964199985.1 Candidatus Ilumatobacter isfjordensis
CACACAGCACGCCGACGTCATCGTGATTGGCATGGGGCCCGCAGGCGAACACGTTGCCGGCACCCTCGCCGAGCGGGGCCTCAATGTCGTCGGGATCGAATCGGACCTCGTCGGCGGTGAATGCCCCTACTGGGGTTGCATCCCCTCGAAGATGATGATCCGAGCTGCCAACCTCCTGCAGGAAGCTCGCCGCATTCCCGGGTACGCGGGGACCGCGACCGTCGAGCCCGACTGGGCTCCCGTCGCACAGCGAATCCGCGACTCTGCCACCGACGACTGGAACGATCAGGTTGCCGTCGACCGGTTTGTCGACAAGGGCGGTCACTTTGTCCGCGGCCGCGGTCGCATCGTCGGTCCGAACACGGTCGTCGTCGGAGAACAGACCTTCGTCGCCGCGACCGGCATCGTTGTTGCCACCGGCACCTCCCCCGCCGTTCCACCGATTCCCGGGCTCGACACTGTGGACTTCTGGACGAACCGCGATGCGGTGTCGGCGAAGGAGCTCCCCGCCAGGTTGATCGTGCTCGGCGCTGGCGCGATCGGTGCCGAGATCGGCCAAGTGGCGAGCCGGTTCGGCACCAAGGTCACCGTTGTCGAAGCACTCGACCATGTGCTGCCGAACGAAGAACCTGAGGCCGCGTCCGTGATTGCGGAGGCCTGGGCCGAGGAAGGCATCGAGATGCGGACAGGTGTCCGGGCAACCGAAGTTGCCCGCGACGGTGAGCTCACGGTGGTCACACTCGACGACGGCACGGAATTGCGCGCTGAACGTCTCCTCGTTGCCACTGGCCGAACGGTGAACGTGTCCGGCCTCGGGCTCGACACCATCGGCTTCGCCGACGACATTCGCCACGTTGCCGTGGACGAGCATCTCCGCGCGGGCGACGCCCTGTGGGCAGTCGGCGATGTGACGGCGTCGGGCATGTTCACGCACGTCGGGATGTATCAGGCGAATATCGCCATCGCCTCAATTCTTGGTGAAGAGAGCCGTGCGGCCGACTACTCCGCACTGCCCCGTGCCACATTCACCGACCCCGAGGTCGGATCGGTCGGACTGACTGAGGCACAAGCAGTTTCCGCTGGCCTCTCGGTGCGCGCCCTTGTCCAGAACGTCGCTCACACCGCACGCGGCTGGTTGCACGGACCCGGTAACCATGGCGTGATCAAGCTCGTGATCGATACCGATCGAGACGTCCTCGTCGGAGCGACCACGGTCGGTCCACACGGCGGGGAGATGATCGCCATGCTGACGCTCGCCGTCCACGCCGCCACACCGATCAGCGAGCTCCGATCGATGATCTACGCCTACCCGACGTTCTGGCGCGGCATCGAAGACGCGCTCAACCAGTTGGACTGAATCGGGCACCAAGGCTCGCGCTGGCCAAGGTCGAGCGAATATCATCAGCGGCATGACGTTGACCGATCGCATCCTCATGGGTCCCGGCCCGTGCAACCCCTACCCCGAGGCTGTTCTGGCGCTCGGCAAGCCAATGCTCGGTCATCTCGACCCTGAGTTCATCGCACTGCTCGACGAGACGAACGATCGGCTGCGCACCGTGTTTGCCACCTCGAATGCGCTGACCTTTCCGGTATCAGGAACGGGTTCTGCGGGGATGGAAGCCGGCATCGTCAACTTCGTCGGCCCAGGCGACACCGTCGTGGTTGGCGTCAATGGCGTCTTCGGCGGGCGAATGGTCGACGTCGTCAGTCGGACGGGCGCCGAGGCCATCGCGGTCGATCACGAATGGGGTCAGCCGGTCGACATCCAACGAATGCTCGACGCACACCCGAACCCTGCGATGTACGCGATGGTGCACGCCGAGACATCGACCGGGGTACAGAGCGACATCGCAGCGATGGGAGCGGCCAAAGGTGATGCGTTGCTGCTCGCTGACTGCGTCACGTCGCTGGGCGGTGTCGACCTGCGCATCGACGAGTGGGGCGTCGACGTCGCCTACAGCGGTACGCAGAAGTGTTTGGGCGTCGCACCGGGTCTGGCACCTCTGACGGTGTCGGACCGAGCGATCGAACGGATCTTGCCGAAGCCACAGTCGTGGTATCTCGACCTGAACATGATCACGGCGTACGTGACCGGATCAGGTGCCCGGGCGTATCACCACAGTGCACCGATCTCGATGATCATGTCACTCCACGCCGGGCTCGGCGCTGTACTCGACGAGGGCCTCGAGGCTGTGCGCGCCCGCCATCAAGCCGCAGGCGACGCAGTGAAGGCCGGCATGCAACAACTCGGGTTCGAACTGTTCGCTGCCGAGGGCCACCGGCTCGCTCCGCTCAGCTCGATCGCGATTCCCGACGGACGCCTCGGTGAACAGTCCGAGGCCCAGGTCCGGGCGCGACTGCTGGCCGAGTACGGCATCGAGATCGGCGGCGGACTCGGACCCGTGACTGGCAAGGTCTGGCGGATCGGCACGATGGGCCACACCGCGCGGCAGCGCAACGTCACCACGTTGCTCGCCGCGCTCTCCGACATCGCCGACTGAGCTGGTTCCGTCGGGCGGTCAGGCTTCCAGTTCGGCCACGTGCCCATCGGTGACAAGCTGGTCGATCATCGCATCGTCGAATCCGGCATTGGCGAGGACTGAGCGTGTGTGTTCACCGACCCGCGGCGACGGGCGCTGGGGCAAGATGTCGACGTCGCGGATGCGCATCGGGGCTCGAACGGTCCGGTACGAGCCATGTTCCTCGTGCTCGATGGTCGGGAAGAGACCAATCGCCTCGGCCTGTGGGTCGGTGGTGACTTCGTTCAGTCCCAGTACCGGTCCCCAGATCAACCGGTGTTGATCGAAGATGGGACCCCATTCGTCACGTGACCTCACCGCAAGCGCTGCGTCGATCGTGTCGACGATCTCGGCCATGTTGTCGAACCGGCCCTTGATGTCCTGCAACCGATCATCGTCGAGGAGTTGATCCAGCCTGAGTGCCGCACAGAAGCGCGGCCACGCACTGGCCTCGGGCATGTTGAACACCACCCAGTGGCCGTCGGCACACGGGTAACGGTATGCCGTTGCGACGATCTGCTGATGCCTCGAGCGCCGACGCACCGGCGCCCGGTCGACCGCGGTGATGCCATAGTCGCTCGCCAGCGTCCACGCCGCCGTCTCGAACAGCGACGTCTCGATGACCTGCCCTTCGCCCGTGCGCTCGGCGAGCCGCAGCGCAGCGAGGATGCCGCTGACGAGCGCGAGGCCGGTGGTGTGATCACCTTGTGCCGGCCGTGCCATCGGGACCTGCCCTTCGGCACCGTCGCGCATTGAGTCGTAGAGACCAGACCGTCCGAAGAAGGCAGTGACGTCGTAGCCGGGGCGCCAGGCCTCGGGGCCGTCGGTCCCGTACCCCGTCAGGGTCGCGTGAACGAGCTTGCTGTTCGTGGCGAACAGCTGATCGGGAGCCAGGCCGAACTTCTCCTGCCGACGCTGCAGCAGGTTGCACAGGAACACATCGGCCGACCCGCACAGGCGGTGGACAATGTCGCGACCGGCGTCCGACCCCAGATCAACGGCGATGGATCGTTTGCCGCGGTTGTCGACATCGAACTGGAAGTCGTAGCCCTTGAACGCACCATCCACCTTGGCCGGACGCGTCGTGTCGCGCATCGGGTCACCAGTGAGCGGTTCGATTTTGATCACGTCGGCGCCGAGATCGGACAGGATCGCAGCAGCACTGGGCGCCGCCATCCAGCTGTCGATCTCGATGACGCGAATGTCGTCGAGTGGCAGCGTCATCCGGAGACCAGAATGCCAAGGACAGAGACAGCGGGA
>CAXMZV010000507.1:0-3770 GCA_964199985.1 Candidatus Ilumatobacter isfjordensis
TTTGATCCCCGTGGGCGGAACAAGCGCAAGTCCGATGGACCGACGATTGATCACTTTCCAGCGTGCCTCACTCGAACGGTCCGGGTGCTTGAGCGATTGCCGGGGTGGGTTGCGCCTTCAGCGCCGGCCATGCGATTGCGCAGGTGCGCGGGTGGCCGACTCTCCCGATCGAGTGGATCGGCGTTTCTGTTGTCATTCGAAGGGTAGTACCTCGACACCCATGTGCGACGATCACACGATGAACACCGGCACGATCAACATCTCCAACGTCTTGCAGCGCAACCGAATATCACTCGACGGCGAGTGGAACATCATCGTCGACCCCTACGAGATGGGCTACATCGGCATTCTCGGAGATCGCAACGACCGCGGCTTCTTCCGCGACCACACACCACGTCATCCAGGCGATCGCGTGGAGTACGACTTCGACTCGTCACCGACACTGACCGTGCCGGGCGACTGGAACACGCAGGACGAACGGCTGCACTTCTACGAAGGCACGATCTGGTATCGACGCAAGGTCGAGGTTGACTACCGCGATGAATGGGAAAGCGGCCGAACCTTCCTGCACATCGGTGCTGCGAACCACACCAGCCGCGTCTTTCTCGACGGGATAGAACTCTCGACCCATGCGGGAGGCTTCAGCCCGTACGCGGTCGAGTTGACCGGGCGTCTGACCGCTGGGACGCACTCCCTCGTGATCCAGGTCGACAACCGGCGCGAACCCGACCGGATCCCTGCAATGCGTTCCGACTGGTGGAACTTCGGAGGACTGACTCGATCGGTCGACCTCGTGTTCGTACCGGATGTGTTCCTCCAGCACGCCTGGTTGACCATGGCGCCGGACGGACGCGTGATCGGTGGCGTCGAGTTGAATGGCGGCGCCACTGACGTTCGACTCCGCATCCCGAGTCTCAACCTCGACACGACGGTCAACACCGACTTCGAGCTGGACATCGCCCCCGAGCGGTGGAACCCGGGCGCACCGGTGCTCCACGACGTCAGATGGACCTGCGGCACGGATGAGGTCAGCGACGAGGTCGGCTTCCGGACCGTTGAGACCGATGGCACCGACATCGTCGTCAACGGCAAACGCACCTTCCTGCATGGCATCTCCATCCACTCCGAGACGCCGACGGGGGGCCGGCGGGCCAACACCGCAGAGCACGCATCGACTCTGCTCGGTTGGGCCCAGGACCTGGGTGCCAACTTCGTGCGTCTCGCTCACTACCAACATGACGAGCACATGGTTCGTGAGGCAGACCGCCTCGGCATCCTCGCCTGGTGCGAGATGCCGGTGTATTGGGGCATCGCGTTCGATCAACCCGAGGTGCTGGGCAACGCGCAGGAGCAGCTCGAGGAGCTGATCGTGCGCGATCGCAGCCGTGCGGCGGTGATCTTCTGGTCTGTGGCCAACGAGACCCTGCCGTCCCCTGAGCGCACGGCGTTCCTCGCCACGCTTGCCGAGCGCGCACGCGAACTCGACCCGACCCGCTTGATCAGCGCAGCGATGCTCACCCTCCCGACCAAGGAAGCCGACCATCTCATCGATGATCCACTCGGTGCAGCCGTCGACGTCGTGGCGATCAATCAGTACCTCGGGTGGTACTACGGCGACCGAGAGACGATTCCCGAGGCCACATGGCGTTCAGTCTTCGGCAAACCGATCGTGTTCACCGAAATGGGTGGCGGCGCGAAGGCCGGCCACCACGGTGACGAGGGTGAGATCTGGACCGAGGAGTTTCAAGCAGCGCTCTACCGAGCCCACATCGAGATGGTGAAGGCGAACCGCTCGAGCAACGGGGGAGAGGTGGCTGGACTCTCACCCTGGATCCTCAAGGACTTCCGGGCACCCGTGCGCGTACTCCCCGGCATCCAGGACGGCTACAACCGCAAGGGCCTCATCAGCGAGGAAGGCGAACGCAAGCTCGCCTTCGACGTGCTGCACGCGTACTACGCACAACTCGCTGCAGCCAAGGACTGAATACTCAGATTCGGTCGGTCCGTCGGAGGAACGTGAGCGCGATCCAGCCCGGCAGGATGGGCAGCCAGAAAGTCACGAACCGATAGAGGAACACCGCGGGTATCACGATGTTGGGATCCTCGATCGTGCTGAACGCTGCGATCAACGCTGCTTCGGTCGCACCAAGACCGCCGGGAGTCGGAGCGGCCGTGGCAATTGCGGACCCTGTCAGAAAGAGCAGACCGATGAGGGGGAGCGACGCATTGGATCCAAATGCTCGAAGGCTTGCGACCATCGCGAACAGGTACGCCAAGGTGATCGTGGCTGATCCGCCGAACAACAGGGTCAGCCGAGCCGGGCTCTGCGCGATCGCTCGGAGCGAACCCCACCCGGTCTGGAGCTGTGGAACGACGTGCGTCGCGATCATCCGTCGCGTGATGGGCAATGCCAGAGAAACGACGATGACCACGACGAGGATGGCAAGTGCCAGGCCGATCGTCGACGGTGACGGAATGGGCAACTCGACACCTCCGCCAGCGCTCGACAACAGCAGGAACGTGAGCGTCAAAACAACGTGCATCAGGAGACCGGCAACTGCGTTGAGACCGACTGCAGTACCGGCAACTGCGGTCGGCACACCCTGACGTTGGAAATAGCGAATGTTGGTGGCCACGCCGCCGACCTTGGCCGGCGTGACTCTGTTGGCGAAGGACGACGCCAATTGCGCCGCCAACGCGGGTGCAAACCGGAGTCGCACTGGAATCGCACCGAGCAACGCTGCGGTGGCCGCGCCGTACGTGAGCAAAGAAAGCCCGACGGCGACCGCGGCCCACCCTGGCGAACCGCCCTTGACCTGCGTCCAGATGTTGCCGACGTCCGCCAGTTGGGGAATGAGGAACCACGCGCTGAGCGCGAGCGTGGCGAAGATGAAGAGTGTCTTGCCGTCCACCCGTTGGAGCTTGACGGGCGGCTCCTCGTCGATACCACACTCGTCGATCAGGAGCTTCCTGACAGGTTCGAGGCCCTTGGCTCCGCCGATCGCCTGACGCGTGGCGGAACTGAGTGCCAACGGTTGGAGCCACCGCATCGTTCGCTCGAGTTCGGTGTGACCCGTGCTGTGATGAGCCGCGGCAACCGCACGCTGCGAGCCAACCAACGCGGCAGTGGACGCCAAGAGCTCAGCCGAATCGGTCCCGATCAACTGGTCAGATGCGGCAAGCTCGGAGAACCCGAAGTCGATCAGCCAGGGCTTGTTCTCGGTGTCGATGAAAATGTTGGCAAGGCGAAGATCGCGATGCGCGATTCGGTTCTCGTGGAGGCGGTGGACCATGGCCCACATCTCTCTGAGCGTGTCGTCGCCGAGGTCGTCGTGGGCGTCAGCGGACTGTCCCTCGATTCCCTCGTAGGCCAGCACCATGCCATCGACACCCGCTCTCGCGACGCCCAGGACGCGTGGCGTGCGAATGCCCAAGGCCGCTGCCTGCAACGAAACCAGTGCCTCGTGTTCGACGGCACGCTGCAGACTCACGAACGGGCGGTGGTCGCCCGTTTTGCGGAGCCGCAGCCAGCGATAGGCGCGAAACATGAGATCGGCGCTGCGCTCGTCGCGCCCAAGCGCCTTGATGAACACTTGTTGATCGTCGTCGCGTAGGGCGGTCCACGGAGCCGACGCTCGAGCATCGACGGCGAGGTAATCGAGCGCGACGACGTGGATCCCGATCGAGTCCAGTGCTTCGACAATCTCGGGGCGATTCGGCGCCAAGTCGTGACGTCCAAAGATGAGCAGCAGGAGCGATGCGGCGAACAG
>CAXMZV010000508.1:0-3764 GCA_964199985.1 Candidatus Ilumatobacter isfjordensis
CACGTGCTCGTTCAGGTGGTTGGCCACACGACCTCCGCGGAGCCGGGAGTCAGCGCCGTCCCTGGGAGTCGGCTGGAGGCGATTGCCGTCAGCGGTGGGTTCGACACCGATGCGTTCACCGCACGATTCAACGCAGCCCTCGATTGAAGGCGTGTGGATGTTGCGCACTATGTGCGCAACATCCACACGCCTTCAACGATTTTGTGCTGATCAGGTGCCGGGGCGGGTGGCTTCGTTGGCGGTGCCGCCGACGACGGTGCCCCACACCCCGATGTCCTTGATGGTCATCGGGTCGACGGTGAGTGGATTGTCTTCGAGCACCGTGAAGTCGGCAGCTTTGCCGCACTCGATGCTGCCGAACTCGTCATCGGCGTGGAGCTGATACGCAGCATTTGTTGTGACTGCATGCAGAGCGGACTGCGCCGAGATGCGCTCGTTCTCCCCGAGCACGCGGCCAGACGGCGTGACACGGTTGACCGCGCACCACATTGTGTGGAGATGGCCAAGTGGGGTGACGCTTGCGTCGCTGTGGATCGAGAACGGCACGCCTTCGCGCTCAGCCGTCGCGCAGGCTTCCATCCGCCGCGCCCGTTCGGGGCCGACCGTGATGTCGTGGTGCTGATCTCCCCAATACCAGATGTGGTTCGAGAAGATGTTGGCGCACATCCCGAGCTTCGCCATCCGTCGGAACTGGGCGGCGCTGGTGAGCTGACTGTGTTGCACGGTGTAGCGGTGATCGAGCCACGCTGATTCGAGGAGCAGCTGCTCGACCACGTCGATCCAGAGATCGATCGTGAGGTCTCCGTTGCAGTGCACGTGGGTGTTGATGCGCCGCTCGTGGAACGGGCGCACCATCTCGATGAGCTGCTCGGGCGGCACCATCCAGACACCATGGTCGGTCGGCGATTGCCCGTCGGGGGAGTAATAGCCGGGCCACTTCATCTTGGCGGTGAAGCCCTGGATCGATCCGTCGAGCACGACCTTCAAGCCGGCCGTGCGCAGCCGGTCTGTGTCGTCGAGTTCAAACGCCTTCACCTGGTCGGCAGCCGCGGCCCAGTCGTTCGAGCCCGGCATCATGCCGATGAGATGGCGTTGGTGGATGCGGGCAGGGAAGTCGTCGGTCACGACCTGGTGCCAGATGTCCTGGCCTTCCGGTCGCGTGACGCCGCTGGCGCCGAGGTCGACGAGTGAGGTGATGCCGACGTTGGCGCACATCTGGCCGAGCGTGCGAATCGCTTCGGGGTCGCCCATCATCCGCATGATCATGTGGATCGCCGACGTGGCGAGCGCGATGGCGGGCATCTCCTGGAGTTCGCCGTTTGGTTTGCCGTCGGCATCGCGAGCGACGCCGACTGTCGTCGAATCGCGTGTGACCTCGTGACGTTCGAGCATCGCGGTGTTGACCGTCGCAAGATGCGCGCTCGCATGGAAGACGAAGATCGGCCGCTCCATCGAAGCCCGGTCGAGATGGTCACGAGTCAGCCGTTCCTCGTCGACGAAGTAGATCGGGTCGAAACCCCAGACCACGATTGGCTCCTGCGAGCCCTGGGTCTCCTGGTCGAGTCGACGAAGCAGATCGAGCAGGTCGTTGTAGGTCTTCACACCCGGAGCGGTGCTGCCGTCCGGACGGTGCCGCGAAAACCAGCCGGCGTAGGGCAGTAGGCCGAACGCTCCTTCGAAGGTGTGGGCGTGCGCCTCGATGTGGCCTGGCGTCAGGACGTGCTCGGTGAACCGATTGTTGACGGTGTGTGGACCCCAGCTGGTGCACTCGTCGAGCGATCCGGCCGCGAGGATCTTGCCCTCGCGCACGGCAACCGCCTCGACAGTTGGCTGGCTCGGGTCCATCGTGACGATGGTGCGGGCGGGGAAGACGGTGATTTCACTCATGGCGTTCTCGGTTCAGTCCGGTTCAGTTGAGCTGGAGGGCGACGTCGTTGGCAATCAAGTCGAGGTGATCGAGGTCGTCGAAGTCCATCACCTGCAGGTAGATCCGGTCGGCGCCGGCATCGTGCCACGATCGGATGCGCTCGGCGACCTCGTCTGGAGTGCCCGCCAGTCCGTTCTCGCGGAGCTCGCTCGGCTCTCGTCCGAGACTGGCCGCTCGGCGGTCAACTTCGGCCTCGTCCGCGCCGCAGCACACGATCAGCGCCGCGGAGTAGACGAGATCGTCGGGGTCGCGGTCGATCGTCTCGCACGCGGCACGGACTCGCCCGCACTGCTTGGTGAAGAAGTCACGGTCGACGAACGGTGTGTTGAACTCTGCGGCGAACCTTGCCGCCAGCGCTGGTGTGCGCTTCGGTCCGCCGCCACCGATGACGATCGGAGGTGCCCCGGCATGAGGTTTGGGCAAGGCAGGTGAATTGACGACGGGATAGTGCCCGCCGGGACTGCTGTACGTCTCGCCGACAGGTGTCGCCCACATGCTCGTGATGATGTCGAGCTGCTCTTCTAGGCGATCGAACCGTTCGCCGAGTTCGGGGAATGGGATGCCATAGGCCTCATGCTCGGCTGCGAACCACCCGGCGCCGAGTCCGAAGTCGACGCGTCCGCCTGACATCTGGTCGACCTGGGCGACGCTGATCGCGAGCGGTCCGGGATAGCGGAACGTCGCTGATGAGACGAGCGTGCCGAGTCGAATCGTTGACGTGTCTCGGGCGAGGCCAGCCAGCGTGACCCAGGCATCGGTCGGTCCCGGGAGACCGTCGCCGTCGCCCATGACGACGTAATGGTCGCTGCGAACGAACGCACCGAATCCAAGTTGTTCGGCCCGCAGGGCCACCGCAAGCAGATCGTCATAGGACGCTCCTTGCTGCGGTTCGGTGAAGATACGAAGGTCAGCGAGCTGGAGTGCGTCGGTCACAGCCGGAGCTTACGCACGGTGCCAGCGCGGCTCAGGCTCAGAGCTCGGGATGTCCGTTGCCGATCGAGAATGCCGCAGACTGCGAGTTGCGTTGCCGACGTTGGAACGTGGCGATGACGCGATCGCCGCGGTCGAACAATTCGGTCGAGTGGGTGCGTGCCGCCAGCATGGTGCCGTCATCGAGCTCGAGTTCGTACCGGACATCGTGGCCGTAGTACTCGACGGCGGTGACCGCAGCCCCCTCGCCGACCGGACGGTCGGCGGCGTCGTTCCAGGCGGCGAGCGCGATCTGTTCGGGACGGACGAGGACCTGCACCTGATGGTCGGTCGGATCGGTCCGCTGGTCATCAATCGAAATCACGCCGATGGGCGTGGCAGCGAGCTCAGCGGAGGCGTCGCCGGTCACGGTTCCGACGACGAAGTTGGCCTCGCCGACGAACCCGGCGACCCACGGCGTGCGCGGCGACCGGTACAGCTCGTCGGGTGTGCCGAACTGCTCGATGCGTCCGTTCTGCATCACAGCGACCTTGTCGCCGAGTACAAAGGCTTCGTCCTGGTCGTGGGTGACGAAGATGGTGGTGACGCCGATGTCGCGGAGGATGTGGGCAACCTCGGCGCGCACTTGGACGCGGAGGGCGGTGTCGAGCGCCGAGAATGGCTCGTCGAGGAGTAGCACCTTGGGCTGAGGTGCGAGCGAGCGAGCAAGAGCCACGCGCTGCTGTTGACCGCCGGACAGTGTGCCGGGCATCCGGTTGCCGTAGTCGGCGAGATCGACCAGTTCGAGCAACTCGGCGACGCGGGCAGTGATCTCCGGCTTGCTGAACTTCTTGCGGGTCGCTCGGAGTCCGAACACGATGTTCTGGCGGACAGTGAGGTGCGGGAAGAGTGCGCCGTCTTGAAACAC
>CAXMZV010000509.1:0-3731 GCA_964199985.1 Candidatus Ilumatobacter isfjordensis
GCCCAATCCCGAACCCGTTCGATGGAACAGGTCGTCGCCGAGTTCCTTGCGGAGGGCTGCGACATGACCGGAGACAGCGGCCTCCGAAACTCCGAGCTCGCCCGCAGCCACTCGTGAGCTGCCATGGCGTGCGACGGCAGCGAATGTTCTGAGCTGCGCAGGCGTCATCGCGGCAACTTAACCATTCGCTTGAGTCGCGTTTGACTCGGAGGTTTGATCGGTGGAAGGTGCCGTGCAGGGGAAACGCCACAGCGCAGTCGTGACCGGGGACGGCCACTGCGCTGCATTCACGAGTGGCATTCAGAACAGCAAGGGGATCACTATGCAGGTACCGGCACCGTTCGAGTACGAACGGGCAACGAGCGTCGATCACGCGATCGCGCTGATGGAACGGCTCGGCGACGAGGCTCGGCTGGTGGCAGGGGGGCACAGTCTCCTTCCGATGATGAAGCTGCGGCTTGCGACGCCGGAGTACCTCATCGACATCAACGACCTGGCGGCTGAACTGGGCTACATCCGGGTGTCGGCGAACGAGGTTCGGATCGGCGCCATGACCCGGCACCGGGAATTGCTCGAGAGCGACGAACTCGCTGCCGTGCTGCCGATCTTTCGTGACGCCGAAAAGGTGATCGCTGACCCCGTCGTCCGCAACCGGGGGACGCTCGGCGGCTCGCTCTGCCAGGCGGACCCGTCGGAAGATCTGTCGGCGGTCTGCGACGCCATCAACGCCTCGTGCGTGATCCGCTCCAAGGACGGCGAGCGCGTCGTGTCGATGCATGACTTCCACCGGGGGCCGTACGAAACGGCGGTTGCCGACGGCGAGATCCTCACCGAAGTGCGTATCCCGATACTTCCGAACTCCGGCAGCGCATATCACAAGGTTGAGCGACGGGCTGGCGACTGGGCCGTTGCCTCAGCCGGGGCAGCCGTCACGATGGATGGTGACACGATTGCCGACGGCCGGGTCGGGCTCTGTGCTGTCGGCCCGAACCTCACGAACGTCGAGCCGATCTCGGCTGCGCTGCGAGGTCAGGTCCCATCCGAGGAGTTGTATGCAACCGTCGGTCAGATCGCTTCCGACAACGCGTCGCCGACCACGGACACGCGTGGGACGGCTGACTACAAGGCTCATCTCGCCAAGGAGTTGACCATGCGGTCGCTCCGCAAAGCCGTCGCACGGGCGACAGGACAGGACTGAACGCCATGGAAGTCACGATGAACGTCAACGGTGAAGAAGTCACCCGGGACGTCGAGCCCCGAACCTTGCTCGTCCACCACATCCGCGATCATCTTGGCCTGACCGGCACGCACTGGGGTTGCGACACCAGCAACTGCGGTACCTGTGTGGTGTGGGTCGACGACGAACCGGTCAAGAGCTGTACGACGCTGGCAGCGATGACCGCTGGCCACGACGTGCGGACTGTCGAAGGGATGGAGACCGACGGCGTTCTGGACCCGGTGCAGGAAGGATTCATCCAGTGCCACGGCCTGCAGTGCGGGTTCTGTACACCCGGGATGATGATGACCGCACGGGCACTGCTCGACCGCAATCCCGACCCTTCGGAGGCCGAGATTCGCGTGGCCATCAGCGGTCAGATCTGCCGGTGCACCGGCTACTCGACGATCATTCGCTCGATTCAGTGGGCGGCCAAGAAGGAACAAGAGACCCCCGTGGAAGTGAGTGCATCATGACGATCACCGAAAACCCGGCCGGGGCGAACACCAACGCCGTTCCGACACCGGACGACAATCTCAACGACAAGAAGCCGAACGGCTTTGGTCGCATGCTGCGCAAAGAGGACCCGCGCCTCGTGCGCGGTCGGGGCCAGTTCTGCGACGACATCACGGTGCCCGGGATGCTGCACCTCGCGATCCTCCGTGCGCCTATGGCTCACGCCCGCATCGTCAGTATCGACAAATCAGCCGCCGAGGCACACCCGAAGGTGAAAGCCGTGGTGACCGGCGAAGATCTCGCCGCCCACAACCTGGCATGGATGCCGACGTTGTCGAACGACGTACAAGCGGTGCTTGCTACGGACAAGGTCCGCTTCCAGCATCAAGAGGTCGCCTTCGTGGTCGCCGAGGATCGGTACTCGGCACGTGACGCGCTGGAGTTGATCGACGTCGAATACGAATGGCTGGAACCGGTCATCGACGTTCGCAAGGCGTTGTTGCCGGACGCTCCGGTGATCCGGACCGATCTCGATGGCAAGACCGACAACCACTGCTTCGACTGGGACGCCGGTGACAAGGACGCCACCGAGGCCGTGTTCGCCGACGCCCGTGAGAACGGCATCGTCGTCACCGAGGACATCGTCTACCCGCGTGTCCATCCTGCACCGATGGAGACGTGCGGCTGCGTCGCCGATCTCGACCCGGTGTCGGGCAAACTCACACTCTGGAGCACCACCCAGGCACCGCATGCACACCGCACGCTGTACGCCCTCGTGGCGGGCATACCCGAGCACAAGATTCGGGTGATCGCGCCCGACATCGGTGGCGGCTTTGGCAACAAGGTGCCGATCTACCCCGGCTACGTGTGCTCGATCGTTGCATCGCTGCTGATCGGCAAGCCAGTGAAGTGGATGGAGGATCGCACCGAGAACCTGGTGTCGACCGGCTTCGCCCGCGACTACATCATGCGGGGCGAGATCGCCGCCACAAAGGACGGCAAGATCCGCGCCGTGCGCACCGAGGTGCTCGCCGATCACGGCGCATTCAATGGCGTTGCCTCGCCAATCAAGTACCCGGCGGGGTTCTTCGGCGTGTTCACGGGCAGCTACGACCTCGAAGCGGCGTACGCCCACATGACTGCGGTCTACACGAACAAGGCGCCGGGCGGTGTTGCCTACGCATGTTCGTTCCGGATCACCGAGGCCGTGTATCTCATCGAGCGTATGGTCGATGTCCTCGCCTACGACCTCGAGATGGACCCGGCCGAGCTCCGGTTAAAGAACTTCATCCAACCCGAACAGTTCCCGTACGAGTCCAAGACCGGCTGGATCTACGACTCGGGCGACTACGAACCCGCGATGCGCAAGGCAATGGCGATGATCGGCTACGACGACCTGCGCAAGGAGCAGGCCGAGAAGCGTGAGCGCGGCGAGTTGATGGGAATCGGCATCTCGTTCTTCACCGAGGCAGTCGGTGCCGGTCCGCGCAAGGACATGGACATCTTGGGTCTCGGCATGGCTGACGGTTGTGAGTTGCGTATCCACCCGACCGGTAAGGCCGTGGTCCGTCTCTCGGTCAAAACCCAGGGTCAAGGCCACGAGACCACGTTCGCTCAGATTATCGCGCACGAGATCGGCATCCCACCAGAGGACATCGACGTCGTCCACGGCGACACCGACAACACGCCGTTCGGCCTCGGCACCTACGGGAGCCGGTCGACGCCCGTTTCGGGAGCGGCCGCTGCGCTCGTCGCCCGCAAGGTCCGTGACAAGGCGCAGATCATCGCATCGGGCATGTTGGAGGCGAGCGTCGCCGACATCGAGTACGAAGCCGGAACGTTCCGCGTGAAGGGCGACCCCGAGAAGTCGGTCACCATCCAGGACGTCGCCATGAGGGCGCACGGCGCAGGCGATCTTCCCGATGGCATTGAGGGCGGTCTCGAAGCGCAGATCTGCTACAACCCCGAGAACCTCACCTATCCATTCGGCGCCGACATCTGCGTCGTCGACGTCGACCCCGGCACCGCCGAAGTGAAGGGGCGGCGCTTGGTCGCAGTC
>CAXMZV010000510.1:0-3729 GCA_964199985.1 Candidatus Ilumatobacter isfjordensis
TACGTGTCACCAACGTGTGTGGAATCGTTCAAGATCGGCGTCGATCGCGTCGATATACCAACGAGGGCATCACAATCGAGGCAGTAATGCGCCACATCGGGAATGGGAACCAGTGCACGAGTCGATGACCACCGAACGGTCAAGAGTGAGACAGCTGTTGGACGAGGCAGCCTCGTGTCGCGTCGATGACCCCGTTCAGGCGCGCAAGCTGGCACTTCAGGCACGGACCATCGCCCGGGCGTCGAAACTCGTTGACGACGAAGCCGAAGCGCTCTACTCACTTGCGTCGATCGCTCATCAGCGAGGGCACACCGACGACGCCTTCGCGCTCGCTGCCGAGGCAGTCGAGATCAGCGCCGACGGCGAACCGACGCTGACCCTGGCCTGGTCGCATCACCTGCTCGGCGTCGTCCACTACCAAGCCAGCAACTTTGCCTCGGCCCTCGAACAGTCGCTGGCCGCGCTCCACGTCTACCGCACGACCGGCCACGAGATTGATGAGGGCAAGATCCTCCACACGATCGCCGCCGTCTATCAGTCGATGGGCGACTACGACCGGGCGATCGCGACCTACGAGAACGCGATGGCTATCAACGAACCACTCGGACGCCGCGACCTCGACGCGATGGTGCTCGGCAATCTTGCTCGAATCCGCGGCCGACGCGGCGAGTACCTCCCGGCGGTCAGCCTGGGTCGTCACGCTGTCGAGCTGTCCCGCGAGCACGCTCCGCAACTCATCGGTGGCCTCCTCGCCGACCTGGCCGAGGCCTATGTCGGGCTCGCCGACCACGCCAGCGCCGCACTGTGCTTCGCCGAAGCACGCGCCGACTGGGAATACCGAATGGCCGACGGCGAGCACCTCGCCCCGACCGACCAGCTCGGCATCATGCTCTCCGAAGGCCGAGTCGCACTGCGCAGCGGCCAGACCGACGAGGCAATCGTCTCGCTCACTGCGGCACTCGACCTCGCCGACCGGACCGACCATCGCGAGCTCGAACTCGAGATCCACGACCTGCTCGCCATGGCGTACAAACAGGCCGAACGGTTCAGCGAAGCACTCGATCATCGCGAGCGCCACTTCGCGCTCCACCGCGAGATCTTCACCGACTCGGCCGATCTGCGCTTGCGCACGCTGCAGGTGGCCCACACCAACACGACTGCTCGCCACCGCGCCGAGATCACCCGACTGCAGACCTCTGAACTGGTCAACAGCTTCGCCGCCGGGCACGCCGATGCCGACGCCTATCATCTCGAAGCCTTCGAGCGCCTTGCCTCCCTCGCGGAGTTCCGCGGCGGCAACACGACGAAGCACACCGACGCCGTCGGTGACCTCGCTGCCGAGATCGCCCACGCCATCGGCCAGCCGCCCGAGTGGTGCGAACGGCTGCGCCTCGCAGCGCGCCTGCACGACATCGGCAAGGTGGCAATCGCGGACTCGGTGCTGTTGAAGCCCGGCCCGCTCACCATCGAAGAGTTCGACGAGGTCAAGCAGCACACCGTGCTCGGCCGGCGGCTGTTGAGTGGCGTGTCGACCGACTTGTTTTCACTTGCGGCCGAGGCAGCCTGGGCGCATCACGAATGGTGGGACGGCTCCGGTTATCCGAACGGGCTCAGCGGCAAGGCCATTCCGTTGTCAGGCCGCATCGTTGCGGTGGCCGATGTCTACGACTCGCTCGCCACGCGCCGCGTGTACAAGCGCGAGTGGAGCCTGGCCGAGGCGATTCGCTTCGTGAAGTCAGGCACCGGAGCGCAGTTCCAGCCCGAGCTGGTCGACGCCTTCGTCTCGGTGATGATCGCCCGCGAGCCGTCGCTCGAAGCCGAACTCGCGTAAACGAACCGGACTCTCTCCGCGGCAGGCGCGACCTCTACGCTCCGTTCATGGCAGGGGACAGCGTCGTATTAACCCGTGACGAGCGGATCGACAGGCGCACGCGCAACCCGAAGTGGCAAAACATCCCCGTGCGGATCGAGATGCTTGAGTGCATCAACTGCGATGCTTGTCTCAGGGCGTGTCCGCCGAACTTCGGGGCGATCTTCAACCACGGCGCCGACGTGGTCATCATCCCCGAGCTGTGCAGCGGCTGCGACAAGTGCCTCCCGGCCTGCCCCGTCGATTGCATCTATCCCGACCCGGACTGGACGTCGGAAACAGCTCCCGATGACTGGTGGGAACTCCCGCGAACCGACGACGACCCGTACATCTGACTCCGGGCGCTCGAGTTGCACCGATCTCGGCGCGCGCTGCCGTCGATTGCCGGGCTGCACGCCCCGAGATCAAGTCAGCGGCGACGACGATGCGCTACCCGTCGATGAGCGGACACTCCACAGCTGCGTAACTGTCGAGCGCGCCCAGCGCCGCTTGCGCGTCGACGGGCCAGTTCGCGATGGTCTGGCTGTTGGCCGCCTCAGCGGAGACAAATCCGGTCACGAAGGCGGTGAGCGCCTTCGTCGGTTCGACCAACTCTGACGGGAGGAGCTCAACAAGCCGGTCGAGGACGTCTGACGGTGGCGGCGAGGCTGTGTTCGTGTCGCCGCCAGCGGCCATCAGGGCGAACCGGGATTGCGAGATGGCCAGTACTTCGCACACGGGCGTTGCCGCCGGTCGCCGCGCCGATACCGAACGCAGTGTCGGGAGGTCGGCTGCCACGACGGTCGTCGCCCCGGTGAAGCGATCGATGTACAGCAGTTCGAAATCGGCGACAAGAACACCTGCGCCGTTCGTGTCCCATGCCGCCGCCAACTCCTGGTTCGGCGGTGCCCGCAACGACCGGCTCGTTCCATCGGCGAGCTCGAACACGCCGAGGTCGGGTGCGACGTCGGCGGCGATCCGTTTGCGATTGAACAGCAACGCATCTCCACCCGGTGAAAGGCCACCGATCAGTTGCGGCCTGGTGTCCGGCGGGAGGTCGACGGGCCACGAGCGTCGCTCGCTAGCTCGATCCACCGTGACGAGTGCACACGAGCGCATCGCGTCACATTCACGCAGCAGGAGATGGTTGGCGCCCGTCGAAACGATGTCGCCCGTGGTCAGAAGATCGGTCGACGCCGGGTCCACGCGATAGACGCCACCGGTGTCTCGACGCAGCAGCGCCCCGTCGAGGCCGATCAACGGCGAGGTTCCGTCGGCCGGGTCGAGCCAGCTGGCCGCTTGCCATTGCAGCACCAGATCGCGAACGCCCAACTCTGTGGCAACGGCACCCTCGGCCTGTTCGGTCCACACGTACATCTGATTCGTCGACGGTGACCAGCTGACGGCGTCGACCTCGGGCTGCGGAACCGCCACCGTGCCGTCGATCCCGATCGCCTGCGCGCGCAACTCTGGCGTGGGCCAGACAATCGCAAACTGATCGTTGGCGACGGCCTGTGCTCGTTCAGTCGCAAAGCCGAGGTCAGTGACCCGCACGCGGCCACTGGGAAGCGAGATCTCGTACAGGCCGGACTCACCGAGCGCCACGACCTCGGTGGGGTTGATTGCGCCGAGCTCCGCGGCGAGGTCGACGATGAATTCGCGCGGCGCAGCGACGAGGAGGAGCCGTTCCGTCGGCCCGGCGACTTCCAAGGTGGCGGCCGGTACGTCGGCCAAGAGCGGTGGAGGGGTGGGACGTGGCGCACTGGCCGCCGGCAAACTGTCGTCAGCGCCGGGGGAGGGGTCGGTCGCCTCCGACGTGTCTGCTACGTCCGGCGCGGCGTCTTCATCGTCGTCTGCTCCCACCAGGACTGCGCCGATGG
>CAXMZV010000511.1:0-3725 GCA_964199985.1 Candidatus Ilumatobacter isfjordensis
AACCGCTCACACAACTCCTGCCCATCACCTTCGAAGGGCGCTACCCGTGAACCCCCGGCCGCCCGTTGAGGAAGACGCGTCGTCGGGAGCGAGGCCGGCTCTGCGGGACCTCAAGTACAACCACTAGGACCGTGGGTCAGAATCCCTCAGTGCGCGTGGGGCGCGTGGAAAACTTGGTGGATGGTCGATGAGGTGGATGATGACCGGTTGTTCGAGGTTGGTGATGTCGAGCTGGTGACACCGGCGAAGGCGCCGGGTGATGCGGCCAAGACGTTCCGGTCTTATGACCAGGGTCAGGTGTTCTTGTTGCCGCCGTCGCTCGATGATTGGTTGCCCGATGGGCACACGGCCCGGTTCGTGTCAGAAGTCGTTGACGACATGTTGGACCTCGGCGCGGTGTATTCGTCGTATACGAACGCGACGGGGGCGCCTCCGTTTGATCCGCGAATGATGCTGAAGCTGGTGATCTACGCGTACTCGACGGGGGTGACGTCGTCGCGTGAGATCGAGCGCCGCTGCCAGGTCGATGTCGCGTTCCGCTGGTTGTCGGCGAACACCGCACCGGATTATCGGTCGGTCTCTCGGTTCCGGCGCCGCCACCTTGTCGCGTTGGATGATCTGTTCGCGCAGGTGTTGGTGTTGTGCGCGAACGCGGGCTTGGTGAAGTTGGGTCGCATCGCGTTGGATGGCACCAAGCTTGAAGCGTCAGCATCGAAACACACCGCAATGTCATATGGTCGCCTGGTGACCAGGATCCCCGAAGTCGAAGCCGGCCTGCACCCTTTCGGCAGACCCGAACAACCGTTGACCATTGCGCTCCACACCCCACCTCTTCGTCTCACTCAGAGACGCCTCTGACCCCGACCAGAATGCGCTCGCCACTTGCGCTTGAGACCGCCCATACCTGGCAGCGGAATACCCCACGAGCGGGTCTCGGATCACCGATTCTCTGCACGATCTGGAGCGCGTCGTCGAGCGAATAGCTGCCGATATCAAGCGGTTGCTCAGCGCCGATTTGGGCCGCAGATACGGGTTCCCTCCGACGGCACGTCTGGGGCGTCGAGAACCGTACAGCGGCCGCCCACGTCGCTTGAGCAAGGGCCTCGTCACGACCAAAGGTCGCCGGAACGGACGCTCTCAGAACAGGTAGAGCAGGAGTGACAGGCCGAGGACGTAAAGGCCGTACATCGCGATGATGCCGATCGTCATCCATTTGCCGAGTTGGCGTCGATCGAGGCCGAGCGCAAGTCCTCCAGCCACCGAGACGGTGACGCCGGGAAAGATTGGACCGACGATGCCGAGACCGCGCACTCCATACCGGTCAACGAATCGTTGCACACGACTGTCAGCCTCGGCCGCTTCGTCCTCGGTCGGGCCGGTCTCGGTCGGGTCGGTGTCGTCAGCCGGGTCGTTGCAGGCACGACGTTGCTTCACCCATTCAGCGACACGATCGCCGGCCAGGAGGAAAGCCCAGCAACCGATCAACCCGCCGCCGGCCGCTGCGACGAAGGTTCCGATCGGGCCGATGTCGAGGACGAAGCCGAGCGGGACCGCCCATCCGCCGAGCACGAAGCCAGCAATCGCAACAACGACGAACTTCATCGGTTGACCCTCGTCATCAGTCTCGGATCATCGGGTTTGTCACGTCATCGATCCAGCGGCTTGCTCGTCGCCGTTTGCCGTTGTGGCGTCAGCATCGATGTGGCCCGCGTTGTCGGCGGGCTCGCCCGGAGGGGTTGCGTCTGTGGCTTCGTCATCTGTGGATGTTCCCAGTCGGGACCGAGCGGATCGTGCCGCTCCGAGCGTCGCCTTCGAGGCACGTTCGGCGTCACTGCGCAGTTCCTTGCGCCGCCAGATCACAGCACCGGCGACGCCGGCAATCGCTACGGGTAAGAGTTTGTACATGGCGTGTTCCCCGATCGACAGCTTGTTGACAGGGATCGTCGCAGGTCTGACCACGTCGGGCCCCACCCAAATTGGGTGGTGCCCAGTTCTATTCGGTGGGTCTCGTCGATTGGCCGTCGAGTCCGAGATCGAGGATCGTCGGGCCGTCGGGTTCGATACCGGCAGCCTTCAGGTCGGCGAGGACGGCCCTGACAGATCATGCTCGTCAGAACTACTGCAGCGTTGAGACCGCGACGCTCTGATCCTGACATCGTGGGCTACACGACACTGTCGTCGCTACGTGAACTCGGCCGGCGCGCTCTGTTCTTGCGCGAACAGAAGATGCGTCTCGACACCGAGATGCGACCCTTGATCCGCAAGGTCGCGCCGTGGCTGCTCCTGCACGGTTCCTGCACAGGACCCTCCAGAGCGGGCCGGAATCGAGCCATCTTGGCGAATCCAGCGAACGCGCGCACCAGCTCTACGCAGGTCAAACACGCGAGGGCGCATTCGCGGACGGCCGGGCCCGCACTTACCCCGTTCTCCGTAAGAAGAGTGCGGGTTCAAATCCCGCCCCGGGCACTCATGCGCTGCTGTTTGGCGGTTGCACTGTTCACGCTCCGCCGTGGAGTTCGACGCCCTCTGGCTTTTCAGGGGCGAGGAGTCGTGTCGTCGTCAACGGTGTCCGCTGATGCCGCCGCTCCAGGCGTTCTGCGTTTGCGGAACCACCGGGGCTCGGAGGCCTTGTCGACCATCATCGGCACGCCGGCATGGAACATGTCTTCGGCGTGTCGCCCCGCGGGTGCGAGCACGTCGGCATCTTCGGGCGGATCGGCGCTCAGCCGAGCCTTGCGAGTGAGGTCCCGTTGCCGGAGTGCTTCTTCGATTCGCAGCGTCTGCTCCTCGTCGGTGTGCGGGAAGTGGTAAGCGTCGCGGACGAACCGCGTCGTGTCCTCGCGGTAGTCGTGCCCGAACGAACGAAACTCTCCCGGAACCGTCACCATCGCGTTAGCGGCATCGATCGCCACCTGCCAGAACGTCACGAACGGAATCCAATCCATGAGCGTCGAGACGTTGCGACCCCGTTCTTCGCGAAGCCAACCGGGCCGTTGGATCATCAACTCCGGACGCACCGCAGCGATCGGATCGTTGTCGTGGGAGAGGATCACGGCGCGGAGGCGATCACGAGCATCGTCGTCAAGTTCGGCCAACTGCTCATGTCGGTCGAAGACGCCGACCGTCCCATCAGGGACGAGGTCGCTCGAACCGGCTGCCATCCCGTTCCGCGACCACTTCGCTAGGGCCGGGAGCCCCATCCAGAGCGCACGATCGATGCCGTAGTGGTCGAAGCCAGCGATGCCCTGGCTCATCAGGACGTCGCTCGCCGTCCAGGCGCCCAGGCTTTCGCCGAACACCAAAACCTTCGGTCGCCGCTCGGGTGGTCGCTCGGCGAGTCGCTGACGAACGCCCCACAGGAGGAGCCTGAATTGCGAACGGCCGAGACCGACCTTTTGGATGCACAAGAAGGATGGGAAGCGACCGTATTGGATCGCGCATGTGGCGATGTCGCCACGTGCCAGGAATTCGGCGGCTGCGACGAGGGTCTGGTCGACCCAACCCGTCCCCGTCGGTGAGACGAGGAGCAGGTACGAACGGTCGAACGCACCCGTCCGATCCAATTCGGCCAACGCCAGTTCGGCCCGACCCGACGTGTACAGCGGCGCGGAGTTGAACCCGACGAAGGTGCGAATCGGTTCGGCGACCGCTGGCTCGCCGACAACCTCCTCGATCCGCTCGGTTGTGACAGCCTCGGAGACGTAGCGGCGACCCTGCTGGCCGAG
>CAXMZV010000512.1:0-3708 GCA_964199985.1 Candidatus Ilumatobacter isfjordensis
GAACCCTCTGCGATCGCGATGCTCGGTGGTCCGAGCGTTTCGGTGCCATCTGCACCGACCGAAGTCGGAAGCAGCGTCGTGGCGATGATCATCATCGCACCGCCGGAGGCGGCCAAGAACTTGCGTCGGAATTTCATGTCTGGGTCTCCTTGAATTCGAACAGCTGCCCGTCGGTCGGGCCCACCTTTACCTGTGCACGGAGAGTAGCGCGCCGTCACCTACCGGGCAATAATAATTCTGGAGCGCACCGGGTTCCACGACGTCGCCCCGACTTGCCACCGACCGGTCACGTCGAGTGGGCGGTGACGTCGCACCGTAGTGGTGGCAGCCTGACTTGAACGGGGGATCTCCGGACTGTGCAGCCAGCGGTTTGGTGGGCTGAAGTGGTCGATGTCACACGCTCGAATCCTTTCCAGATTTCTCTCAAGTTCTTGACGAACCAGGTCGATGGACTGTTGTGTCCCCCCTTTGCCACAGCTGTGCCGCGTCCCTGGTTGCTGCGGCCGAACGAAATGTGAGCCCACGATGAACCGTCCCCGTGCCTTCTGCCGCACCCTGATCGGTGCAACGCTCGTCGTTGCTCAAGTCGCCGCGTTGCCCCTGCTCAGTGACAGATTCGCGTCGCCGGTGCAGGCCGCCGCAGCAATGACCGTCGTCAAGAGTTCGGTGCCGGCGAGCGGCTCGACCGTGCAGATGGGCGACACGATCATCTATTCGGTCGCCGTGAGCAACACTGGCGACGAGCCGCTGACCGCCCTCGGGTTGAATGACGTGTTGCCCGATGGCGTGACGTACGTGGCCAACAGCTCGACGATCACGGGTGCGCGGAACATCGTGCAGTACAAGGACAACTTCGACGCGCAGGTGTACACCAACAGTGACGGGGCCACTGACTGGAGCACCGATCCGTGGGCCGAGGTGGTCGACACCGGCGGCGCGACGGGCGACCAGATCTTCATCGCCTCAGACACCGATCAGCCCACGAATGAGGACTTCGTGCTGATCGTGAGCGGCAAGAACGGTGAGATGATCAGCCGTCCAATCGACCTCTCCGGCTGTGCCACGGGCGTACCGACGTTGAGCTTCGATTGGCGTCCGAAGGACGATCTGACGGGTGGAAAAGAGGTCTACCTCGATCTGTACAACCCGACCGACGGGTGGGTGCAGCAGGCGGTGTTGTCGGGTGCGAAGACCACGACCTACACGACGTACTCCCAGACGCTTGCGCCGAACTTCCGTGTCGCCGGAGCCGAGATGCGGTTCCGTAACTCCGGGACCAACGACAAGAAGCTCTACGTCGACAACGTCAACATCGAGGAAACGTGTGACCTGATCACGCCGGGCACACCGGCTGGCGATGCGCCCGATCTGGTGCAGGCAACCGACGGCTACGGGCTCAACCCCGGCGACACCGCAACGGTGACATTCCAGGTGACGGTCGACGGAACCGATCAGGTGCTCAGCAACGCGGCCACCGCCAACGTCGACCAGGTCGCTGCGATGACCAGCAACACCGTCACACACAACGTCGAGGTGGCGACCATAGCGAAGAGCGCGGTGCCCGCTGACGGTTCCAACGTCCTGCAGGGCGACACCATCACCTACACGGTCGACGTGGCAAACACCGGCGCCAACTCGCTCACGGCGCTCGAGGTCAGCGACGTGCTGCCCGCCGGCGTGACCTATGTGGCGAACAGTGCCACGATCACCGGCGCCCGCACGATCAAGCAGTACCGCGACGAGTTCAATGCGCGGGCATACAACAACACCAATGGGGCGACCCCGTGGAACGCGAACGCGTGGGTTGAGCTCAACGATGATGGAGATCCCACCGGCGGCGACGTCAGAATCGAGACGGACATTGCGGACTTCGCCTTGCGGATCGAGGGCGATGCGGTCGGCATTCGGCGACCGATTCCGCTTGCCAACTGTGTGTCGGCCGAGATCTCGTTCGACTGGCGTGCGGCTGAGGATCTCGTGCCAAACAACGAGACGTATCTCGAGTTCTCTGTCGACGGCACCACGTGGGTGCGTCAGCCGGCGCGGTTCAACGCACCGCAGTCGAACAATTACGAGCCGACGTTCTCGCAGAGCATTCCCGCAGCGTTCCTCGTCGCAGATGCCCAGTTCCGTTTCGTGACGTCGACCAACAACGACAAACGGATATACATCGACAACGTCAACATCGACGCCGTCTGCGACCTCGTCGCACCCAACACTGCGGTCGATGCGCCGACCGCACTGGTGCCGGCCTCTGACAACTACGCGGTTGCTCCGGGCGAGACCGCCAGCGTCACCTTCCAGGTCACCGTCGACACCCTCGGCGTTGGCGTGACCGAGCTGCAGTTGGACAACACCGCGACGACCGCAGCCGCCGGACTCCCCACCCTCACGAGCAACACCGTCACGCACACTGTGGTGACATTGCCGTCATTCGAGGGCACGGTCTACTTCGACCGCAATGGCAGCAACGATCTGACCGTCGGCGAGCCGCCGATTGGCGTCGCGATGTGGGCCAAGCTGGTCAACAGCGGCGGCACCGCCGTCGCCGTCGCACCGGTCGACCTCGTCACCGGAGCCTACGAACTCTCCATCGTGCCGACCGGCAACTACACCGTTGTGCTTGACGACAACAACAACCTCGCTGATTCCACGCCAGCTCCGCCTGCGACGTGGAGCTTCGTGGCGCCCGCCAGCGGCCCGCTGGCCGCTGTATCGCTTGGCGACGGTGCAGCCGACGTGACCGGGCTCGACTTCGGTCTGTCGCGAGACGCCGACCTCGAACTGACCAAGACGATTGACACCGCGACCGCCTACGTCGGCGGTGCAGTCACCTACACCCTCTCGCTCACCAACAACGGCCCGCAGCCGACCGCCGACCTCATCGTCACCGACGTGCTGCCGGCCGGCCTCACCTACGTCGGCCAGACCGGCACGGGTACCTACAACGACACAAACGGCGAATGGTCGATCGCCAACCTGGCGAACGGACAGAGCGTCCAAATCGCGATCTTTGCGAACGTCGTGGGTCCGTACAGCGTCACCGACGTCGTGACCAACGCAGCCGAGGTCACCGCATCGCTCGCCAACGACACCGACTCCACACCGGACAACGCGCCGACCAACGAAGACGATGACGACACGGCTGACTTCACGGTCGTCGCCCCGCCGACCGCCGACATCGTCGTCACCAAGTCGGTCGATGTGACCGAAGCCGGCGTCGGCGACATCGTCGCCTACACGATCACCGTCACCAATGACGGCCCCGACGACATCGCCGGCGGCGTGCTCGATGACGTGCTGCCCGCCGAACTCCGATTCCTGACCTTCAGCACCACGCCCCTCAATGGAGGTGGGACCTACAACCACGCCAGCAGCGAGTGGCTATTCGGTACGTTGGCCAATGGTGAGACCAAGACGCTGCGCATCAACGCTGAGGTGAACGAGCCGCCTTCGGTGACGTCGGCGATCACCGTCACCAACTCGGCGTCGGTCGACGTCGCGCCGGTCGTCGATCCCGACACCAACAACAACTCCGACGACGTGAGCTTCGACGTGCCCTTCGCCGACCTCTCGCTTGAGAAGAAGATCGACGGCCTCGACACGATCACCGCCGATGTGCTCACCAATCACACCTTCACACTAAGCGTCACCAACACCGGGCCGGATCCGGTCACTGACGTGGTCATCGACGATCTGCTGACGAGT
>CAXMZV010000513.1:0-3707 GCA_964199985.1 Candidatus Ilumatobacter isfjordensis
ATGCCGCCCGATCGAGGATCAGCGTGCTGCTCGACGAGCTTGGTTTGTAATTATCCCACGGGAGCACAACTCGACAATCACACGATTCGGCTGGTCTTGTTGCCCCAGTAGCGATCCTTGAGGAGACGCCTGTAGAGCTTGCCCGTCTCGCTCGGCTTCACGTCTAGGACCAACCGAACGACGGCCTTCACTCGGCGCCACGTTGCACGGCGCCTGACTCTGCCGTCGTTGGAAGTCGAACGTCTCGGTCTTCAGCAATCGGTGGCATCGCGAAGTCGCTGACATGCCTCCGCCATTCGACGTGGCGACACTGTGGCAACAAGACGCCGAAACGAATCGCGCCGAATCGTGTGGATGTTGTCGAAGTTCACGACGCAGTCGCTCGGAACGCCATCGTCATCTACGGTCAACTCCAGTTCGGATACGAGGCCGCGCGTCGTGCGTGTCAACGCGGCAACGACGACTGCACCGATTCGATCAGCAACTGGATCGCGCGTGAGGACGAGCACGGGTCGATCGCCGCCAGGTGTGGAAGCGAACCAGATGTCACCGCGCTGCATCGGCCCAGTCCGACCAATCCTCAGCCGGTCCCCAGTCAGCGATCTCTGCGAGCGCCGACTCAGCATCGCCAAGTGGTTGGTCTTTCCAGGCTTGGACATCGTTCTCGGCAGCGAGTCGCACGAGGTGGCGATGTAGCGCGTCTCGCAACAACTCGGAACGGTCGACACCAAGTGATTCCGCCCACTGTTGAGTACGAACGGCCTCTTCGTCGTCCACTCGAAAGCTCATCATCGTCATACCGAAATGCTACAACGTATGACATCATCCGTCGAGCCACCGGACGGTACGCGCCGGGCTGTATCGATCTGTGTTGATCTCTGCCGGACCGTGCACCCATCATCCCAGCGACGTCGTTGGTCTCAACACAGGACGCAGCACAGAACAGGCACGGTCTCCTTGCTGCGAGGCGGCTTGATCCAGTACGGACGCCGAGGGATGCGTTCTCTCGTTCGCAAGCTGGACACAGACGGCGGCTCTGACCAGGTCGCTTGGACACGGACAGCGTGTTGGATCCTCCGTGAGCGGGACGCGAACATGCCCCCTGACCAGGTAACTGGGACACGAACGCGGCGTTGGGGGTGCGCCGATGAACAGGGACAGTCACATTGGCCCGGCGTTCTGAACATGGGTACCGTGCGGAGGAACGGACGGAGGGTCTCTTCGCTGCGATTGGCTCGCCTTGTTGTGCTGTACCCGGAGGATGTGATCGTGCTCCGGAGTCCGCGGACCTCACCAGCATCGTCGATCAGATGCCCGCGAACAACTACCGTGCGGTTTGATCAACGTCGCACAAACACACAAGGACAGGAACGCCATGGATCAGTACATCACCGCCTACAAGACCGCCTTCACGAGGTATGCCGACTTCTCCGGTCGCACATCCGTCGGCGGATTCTGGCGCTTCGTCGCCGTCAACTTCGCCGTGGCAGTGCTGCTGGCGATACTCAGCGGCATCTCATCGATCTTCTTCGTGCTGTACCTCCTCTACGGGCTCGCCGTGCTGCTCCCCAGCATCGCGATCGCGATCCGTCGGCTCCATGACACGGGGAAGTCGGGCTGGATGATCCTGCTCGGTCTGATCCCGTTCGTCGGCTTCGTCATTCTGATCGTCTTCTACATACAGCCGAGTGTCGGCCCGAACGAGTACGGCACCGGCCCCGAGGACTGACCGGGCCAGTCGGAGGCCGACGACGATCGTTGGTCGGCTGACCAACTGTTCGCGAGGTCTGCGTTGAGCCGATGTCCGTGGCGCCGCGTGGTCGTTCCCGACGGCACTCCGTCGCGCTGCCGTCCAGCCGACGGGGTGAGGCGAACGATTCTGAGTGGGAGATCCCAGACGGCGACCCGGAAGGTGAACCAGCGCTCGCGCCGCAGACGCGGCAGCTCGACGCGGCTCCGCCAAAGAGCGCCGCGCTCGGCGCGACCCCCCGAGGGCCGCCGTGGTCGCGACCGCTGAACACGACGATCGGCGAAGTGTCACGGATGTATCGGTGGGTGAATCACTTTTCAGGGCGCTGCGATGTCCTTTGCGACGAATCGGTGGTGGTCAGTGGTCCGCGCCGCTCAGCGAGTCCGATACACGACGCTTCGATGGTCGATCCGTAGGGCGATCACCTCGAGGGCGTTTTCGTCGATGCGATAGAGCACGCGATACGTGCCACGGCGAGCGCTGTGAATGCCTTCGAGTTCGTTGCGAAGCGCCCTCCCGACGCGTTGCGGTTTCTCGATCAATGCCCCAGTGATGGGGCCTACCGTTGCGGGTGACCACGACTCGCTCGTGTTCACGATCGACGCGGTCGACGAATTCCGAGAACCGACACTCGACCTTGAGTCTGCTGTCAAGGTTGGACCGGCGATGTATCACGGATGTATCGATCCGGGGAGCACTGGGCTGTGTCGGCCTGTCGGACCGTCGCCCCAGCTAGATCACTACATCCCGACACAAACCGACATACCCCGATATCGCCGTTTCCGGCTTTCGGAGCAGGAGGCCAGGAGTTCGAATCTCCCCACCCCGACCACATCGTTCGCATTCAAAGAGACGATCCAAGTCCTTCTGGAACCGGTTGCGGGTCAGCCCGGATCGACATCGACGCGTGGTACCGAGGTGGCGACTGGGCGAACCAGTGGTTGTCGATCCGCGGCGTGCTCGGAATTCTCGTCGAACTCGGAGCGGTGGAGGCCATGCCGATCGCCCGGGTCGATGCCGAACGCCTCTCTCGGAGCGCCGTCCAGCGACCTTCGCCGATGTGGCTCTTTCTGCGTTTTGCGTGAGGTTCTTGCGCACATGGGGCGCAGCTTCCTCACGAAAATCCGTCGTCGACGTTGGCCTTGGAGGAGTCCGGCCCTTTTCGCGCTGCCGTGGCTGTGGGAACATCGTCGGATGCGCAAGTACGTGATCATGGGTGTGCAAGGAAGTGGGAAGGGCACACAAGCAAAGCTGCTTGCCGACGCGTTCGACCTCGTTCATCTCAGCGTCGGCGACATCTTTCGGTGGAACGTGCAGCACCACACCAAACTCGGCGCCGTAGTGAAGCGGCTCGTCGATTCCGGAGAGTTGGTCGGCGATGACCTCGTCGAGTCGGTCGTCCAGGATCGACTTTTGGCACACGACTGGAACTACGGATTCATCGTGGATGGGTTTCCCCGTAACGCTCGCCAAGCGGAGTTTTTCCTTGAGAGCTTCGACATCGACGGCGTGATCAACCTGCACCTCAGCGACGACCAGGTGGAACGCCGTATCTTGTCCCGTCGTCTGTGCGAAGGGTGCGGACTCGATTACAACCTGATCGCACACCGACCGAAGGTGGAGGACACCTGTGACGTCTGCGATGGTCGATTGATCGGACGCGACGACGACACGCCCGAGGCACTCGGGAACCGTCTACGCGACTACCACTCGAAGACGAAGCCGGTGATCGAGATCTTCGAGCGCAAGGAGTTCGTCGTCACGATCGACGCGAACCAAGCGAAGCAGGACGTCTTCGCAAACATTTGCTCGGCACTTGGTCTTCCTGTCGCCAGGGAGTGACACGATGCCAATTTCGTCGCCCGCCCACGTGAGCTGGCTGCCGGGCGTACAAATGATCCGCCGCTACCGCAGCGAGTGGCTTCGGAGAGACCTGATGGCAGGGGTCGCCGTGGCG
>CAXMZV010000514.1:0-3697 GCA_964199985.1 Candidatus Ilumatobacter isfjordensis
GCCGGGCCTGATGAATTCGACTTCATCAACCGGACACTGCGTCAAGTACTGACCGAGGCGATGGCACTGCTCGACGACCAGCGCTCTGGTGCGCCGGCCTGAGTCCTGCACTACGTTCTCGTCAGTGTCAGGTTGGTGCAGACGGTGAACCCTCGGAAGCTGCCGTGAACGCTGCGCCCGCAGTCGGCCTGCGCGGCATCAGCAAACGATTCGACACCATCACCGCCGTCGACGCCATCGGTCTCGACATCGTCGACGGCGAGTTCTTCTCGCTGCTCGGCCCGTCGGGCTGCGGCAAGACGACCACGCTGCGCATGATCGCCGGCCTCGAGTTTCCGACCGAAGGGAGCCTGCAGATCTTCGTTGACGAGGTCGGCACGCTGCCGCCCAACAAACGCCCGGTCAACACCGTCTTCCAGAACTACGCGCCAATGCAACCCATCGTGGCGGCCGGCAACTCGGGTTTCGACGTGATCGTCCCGTCGGACTACATGGTCGGCATCATGATTGCGAGCGGCAATGTCTCACAGCTCAACAAGGACGCGCTGCCCAACCTGGCCAACCTGTCTGCGGAGTTCACCAACCTCAACTTCGACCCCGCAGGCGAATTCTCCGTGCCATATCAGAGCGGCACGACGGGCATCGCCGTCGACACGTCGGTCGTCGGCACCGACTTTGATCGTTCGTGGAGTTTGATCTTCGATCCGGAGATCGCCGACCAGTTCAGCGGCAAAATCTCGCTGCTCAACGATCCACGCGAAACACTCGGCGCGGCCCTCAAGTACCTCGGCTACTCACTGAACACGACCAGCGATGACGAGCTCAAAGAGGCCCAAGAACTCGTGTCGTCGACCCGCGACAACCTCGCCGCGTTCGACACCGACCAGGCCGACGAACTCCTGCTCGTCGGTGAGACCGCCATCGGCCACGGCTACTCGGGCGACATGTTCGTGCAGTTCCTCGAGGCCGATGATCCCAGCACCTACGTCTATTTCGTACCGAAAGACGGTGGCGCCCGCTGGGTCGACAACATGTCCATCCCCTTCGGCGCGCCGCATCCGTGCACGGCGCACACGTTCATCAACTGGATTCTCGACGCGGACAACGGTGCAGCGCTCACGAACTGGAACTACTACACGACGCCGAACGAGGCGGCGAAGGCTGGCCTCGACCAAGAGTTGCTCGACTTCATCAACGACCCTGCCGTGGTGGTCGGGGGGCCAGACAGCCTCGAAATGATCACCGACACCGGCGACTTCGAGATCAACTACAGCGACGCCTTCATCGCCGCCAAGGGCTGACAGCCGCGTGCCCAATCACGTATCGAACCCGATGCCGAATCGGCCGAGCAGCTTGAGCCACACGTTTTCGCGGCCCTGCCTGGCGTCGGCGCGCTGGATCGACTTCTTGGTGATCGCCACGGCCGCCGACCGGAGCGGCTCCGGCGGAAACGGGAACGGCTTCTCCCTGACCATGGCGAGCTCGGTCCGTTCGGTTTGCTTGCCATCGACCAGGTCAAGTGCGACACGTGCCCCGAAGCGGCTGGCGGCCACACCAAGGCCCGTGTAGCCACCCACCCACACGAGACGGCCGTCGTACTTCGTGCCCCACGAGCATGTGAATCGTGACGTGGTGCCGATCGGACCACCCCAGCGGTGGCTGAAGTCGAGCTCTTCGAGCTGCGGAAAGGTCGCGAAGAAGTGCTCGGCGAGCTTGTTGTGCACCGCATCGCTCTGTTCGTGGCGAACGTCGACGCTGCTGTTGAAATGGTACGACGCGTCGTAGCCGCCCCACAGAATCCGACCGTCAGCAGTTCGCCGGAAGTAGTGGAACTGGTTGGCGGCGTCGTCCATGCCCTCCCAGCCATCCCAGCCGGTGGCCTCCCACTGAGCGGAGGTCAGTGGCTCGGTCATCAACACGTGGTCATAGACCGGAATCACGTGACGACGCATCGACCGCTCGGGCCCTGGGTAGGCGTTGGTCGCGACCACAACGCGGTCGGAGCGGACAGCGCCGCCAGCGGTGCTCACCAGCATCTGCGAGCCGACCGCGTCGAAGCTCAACGCCTTGCTGTGCTCATGAATGACACCACCCAGCTCGGCCACCAACTGCTGGAGGCCCCACACCAGCTCCGCCGGGTCGACGATGGCGCCGTAATCGTGTGAGAGCAGCGCACCGATGAACGTTGCGGACCGAATGTGGGCGGCCGTCTGCGCAGCATCGAGCATCTCGACGGTGCCACCACTGGCGCGCGATATCGGCGCCTCCTCCAATGCCTCGAGCTGCCAAGGCGCGGTTGCCAGATCGAGCCACGACACTGCGCGGTAGTCGCAGCTGATGTTGTGGTCGATCAAGGTCTGGCGAAGTTGGGCGAGGTTCTCCTTGCCCAGTCTGATCAGCGTTGGCGCTTCGTCCGGCCAGTGGAAGTGGGCGTTCTCAGCACCATGCGCAATCGACTCGTCGAGGATGCCCCCGTTGCGCGAACTCGCACCTGTGCCGATCGCTCCGGCCTCGAGTACAACAACCCGACGGCCAGGCTGTTCCTCCAATGCCTGCACCGCAGTCCACAGCCCCGTGAAGCCACCACCGATGATCACCAGATCTGCGGCGATCTCTCCACGCAGTGGAGCGGTCTCGCCAGGTTGGTCGGGACGATCCGTCCAGAAGACGGTCGGCTTGGCCGCAGCGAGCGCGGTCGAAGGCGACCAGGCTGGAGGCATGTGCCATTGTCTCAAACGTGGCGAACATCCCGGCAACCATCAACCACCTTTTCGTCTACGGAACGCTCCGACCGGGAGATGTTCGATGGCACCACCTCTCACCGTTCGTCGTCGACGAGGGTTGGGACGACACCGCGGCAGGCTCGGTGTTCGACACCGGTCTCGACTATCCCGCAGCGAAGTTCGACAACTCCGGCACCGTTCGCGGCCGCACGTATGGCCTGCTCGAAGCTTCACAACGCCGATGCCTCGAACTTCTCGACGAGGTCGAGGGAGTTGTTGACGGCGGGTACCGCCGCGTCCAGGTCACCACCGGCACCGGGATCAGAGCATGGACCTATGAATACGGTGCTGGCCTCGACCTCACCCTCATCAAATCAGGCGATTGGATGAACCGCTGATGCAATGCCCGGGGGCTGTGTCTCGGTCAAGTTTGTCGGTCCCATGGCGACCGACCCGTCGGCGCTGAGGGCTCGGGTTCCAACTCCAACTCAACCCAGTCCGAGCTGACCAGCTCGGCGTTCGCTGGTTGCGCCACTGCTCGACCGATGCGACGCTCGATCCACCAGGCATGCAGCCGTTCGGTCATCGACGGAGAACGGCGTGCCTCGCTGTGTGCCGCGGTGAGTAAATCATGTCGCACCTGTGCCGCCGTTGCCCGATTGAACAGTCGCAAGATCATCAAAAGCGCGACGTCCATTGCCGAGATGTGACCGTGGCAGGTCAGCACGTGGCCGACCTCGACGATTCGCTCCGCCGATGCCTCACTGCCGAACTCTGCGAGCTTCTCCCCCGCTAACCAGTGCGTGGCTGCGGGGTGATCACCAAGCAGTCCGGCGGCGGCGACCACCACCGTGCCGGTCGAGCTGGCGGCGATCCACTGGCACGTCGGCTCGACGGCTCGCAGCCATGTGAGCAGGCGCTCGTCATGTGCGGTCCGCTCAACACCAAGGCCGCCGGGTACGAGGACAACATCG
>CAXMZV010000515.1:0-3697 GCA_964199985.1 Candidatus Ilumatobacter isfjordensis
GCGAGCGACTCGAGTGATTCGAGCGTGTGGAGATCGAACTCAAGGACGGGGTGCGCTTCACCGACGGTGGAAGCGACCGATCCCGGGCGGGCCCAGAACTGTTCGTTGCGGCCGGTATCGAATCGACTGGCCACCGGGGAGTGCTCGGTCGCGCTGAGGTCGATGCCGTCGGGGAGATCGATGTTCCAGAAACGTCGGATCCTCATCGAATCGTGGATGGTCACCGGCTCGGCAAAGAGTCGGAATGTGGCCGGCAGAATCCGTCCGCCGGGTCGCAGGACGCGATCGCGCAGGTCGAGCACGTTCTGCAACATGTTCTCGTTGAACAGCTCGTCGCCCATCTGTTCGTGGAGGACGACGTCGATCGGCTCCGGGGGCGTGAACTCGCGGCTGTTGGCCTGCACGAACTCGATGTTCGTGAAGCCATTGTGCTGTGCGATCTCGCGCGCCACCTGGATGAAGTCCGAGTGTTCGACGGCATAGACCTTCTTCGCTCCAGCTCTGCTCGCCATGAACGCCAGCAGGCCCGTGCCGGTGCCGAGGTCGAGAACAACGTCACCGGATTGCACGTTGCTTTGAATGCCACGGTGGTAGGCATCGACACGAACCGAGTCGCTCAGCATCTCTTCGTGCTCGGCGAGCCCTGCGAAGTTGGTCTCGTTCATGTGGTCGTAGACGATGCTCATCAGCCAGTCGCTCGAAGCGATCCGGCGGGCCGCAAAGCCCACGGTCGATCTGGCGGCCCTTGTCACAGCGTGCGCCGCCCGATTGCCCATAGGCCGAAGGTTACGGAGCGGCAGGGCGCGTCCGCGGCGCCGACTTGTCGGCGAACGCTGCAAGGCGCTCACGGGCGTCGGGCTGCGTGTTGACGACCCCGGCCACGACCGACTCGGCGTAGGCAGCGTCAAACGGTGACATGTTCTGCATGTGGCTGATGGCCGAGCAGATCGCAAAGTTCGTCAGCGGCAGATTCGCAGCAGCCTGCTGTGCGATCTCGACGGCCTTGTCGAAGCTCGATCGCTCCGTTTCGATGTACTGCGCCAACCCGAGGTCGACCGCCGCCTGACCCTGATGCACACGACCGGTCAACATCATGTCGACCATCTGTGCCTTGCCGACCAACTGCGCAACCCGAATTGTTGCGCCACCACCGGTGAACAGGCCACGCTGACCCTCTGGCAGCGCGAAGTAGGTCGAACCGTCCATCACACGAATGTGGGCCGAACTCGCCAATTCGAGGCCGCCTCCGACGACGGCACCCTGCAACGCAGCGATGATCGGGACACCGCCGTACTCCATCTTGTTGAACGCCTCGTGCCATCGCAGACAGACGTGCATGAAGTCGGCCGGGCTCCGATCTGCGTCGTGGTGTTCGATCAGGTCGAGGCCCGCACAGAAGTGATCCCCGGCCCCGGCAAGTACGACGGCCCTCACCCCGGCACGCGGCGCGGCAGCGAAGAAGTCGACCAGCTCGTCGATCGTGGCGATGTTCAGTGCGTTGCGTTTCTCCGGGCGGTTCAGCACCACGATCGACACACCGTCATCACGGTGCTCGATGTCGAGAAAGTCGAAACGGCTGGGGTCGAGGTCGACGGGCATGGAGACTCCTAGGGATGTGGCCGAGAGAGCACGATAGAGAACCCGATGAACTCGCGGACGACTCCAACGATCAAATGTGCAGCGTGTGGTAAGCCGAGCGGCCTCTCTCACAACAAAAGGACGACACATGACGACTGACCGCAACGTTGCAACCATCACCGAGTTTGTAGCGGCATGGTCGCGGCTCGACCCCGACGAACTCGCGAGCTACTTCACCGAGGACGGCTGCTACCACAACATTCCGGTCGGCCCGGTTGTCGGTCGCGAGAACGTGCGCGCCATGATCGCTGCGTTCACTGCCGACTGGACGGCAACACAGTGGGACCTCCTCAACATTGTCGGCGCCGGTGACATTGTCATCGCCGAACGGCTTGACCGGACGCACGTTGGCGACAAGGTCGTCGACCTGCCCTGCAACGGAGTCTTCGAGATGGAGGACGGCAAGATCAAGATCTGGCGCGACTACTTCGACATGGCCACCTTCACCACCGCGATGAGCTGACTGCGTTCGACGGTCCGCTTACTTACGGGTGACGGTGACCGGGAGGCTGGTGTAGCCGTGCACGAACGAGGAGAGGGTTCGACTCGGCTCGGCCTGGACTTCGATTCGTTCGAAGCGATCGAGGATCTCTTCCCACAGGATTCGCAGCTGCATCTCAGCCAACCGGAGGCCCATGCAGCGTTGCACGCCGTAGCCGAACGAGAGGTGCTGGTCGGCGTTCTCGCGTTCGATGTCGATGCTGTCGGGATTCTCGAACACGGTCTCGTCACGGTTCGCCGAGAGGTACCACATGAGCAGCTGATCGTCTTTCTTGATCTGCTTGCCACCGACCTGACAGTCGCGAGTAGCGGTCCGGCGCATGTACGCGAGCGGTGTCTGCCAGCGGACAATTTCTTGGACCATGTTGCGGACGAGGTCGGGCTTCGCGATCAGCTTGTCGTACTGCTCGGGGAACGTGTTGAGCCCGTAGACGCTGCCGCTCATCGTGTTCCGCGTCGTGTCGTTGCCGCCGACGATGAGGAGCAGGAGGTTGCCCAAGTGGTCCATGGCGGACATGTCCTTGGTTGCTTCGCCGTGCACGAGCATCGAGACGAGGTCATTGCCCGGGTTCTCTCGGCGTTCTTCCCACAGTCCAGCGAAGTACTGCACGCACCCCATCAGTTCCTGCTGCCGTTGTTCATGCGATTCGATGACGCCACCCGGCTCCGGAATCGCGAAGACGATGTCAGACCAGCGGGCCAGCTTCCGCCTGTCTTCGAACGGGAAGTCGAACAACGTGGCCAGCATCCGCGTCGTCAGCTCGATCGAAACGGTCTCGACCCAGTCGAACGTCTCGCCTTCGGGGAGCGACTCGAGGACATCGATCGTGCGCTCACGAATCAGCGGCTCGACGTTCTGCAGATTCTTCGGCTGCACCGCGGGCGTGACGGTCTTGCGCTGCGCGCGTTGCAGGGGCGGATCCATGGCGATGAACGACGACGTCTGGCTCCCCGGCGCATCAGGGCGATCGGCGACCGGTACACCCAACGTGATGCCACTGGCCGACGAGAACGTCTGCCAGTCGCCTTCGACCGCCTTGATGTCGTCGCCCTTGGTGACTGACCAATACCGGCCCGCGGTCTCGATCTCGTTGAAGTGGATCGGGTCTTCGTTCCGCAGCCGCTCGAAGTAGCGGTGATAACGATCGTCCGCGAACAGGTGGGCGTTGAGCGGGTTGATGTCCTCGATGGCGAGCTCGTCAGCCGGGGCGACATCGGCGCCCTTCTCGGCCTGCTCCTGCTCAGGCGAACGGAAGCCCGCCGGCGGCCACTGGATCTCTTGGTCGGTGCCGGTGTCGGTGTCAGTCATCGTGATGCTCCTTGTCGATGTCGCTGTCGCTGCGCGACGGCCAAACCTCATTGGTACGCCGTTCCAAAGAGTAGCGAACCGCGCGTGACGGCTCGCGTTCGGAGGTACTCCTGCTCGCTCCTGCGGTTTGACACATTCACCCGATTGTGTCCGCGTTCCGTCCCCATCTCGCTCAGGAGTATCCATGGAGCCCTCACGCATTCTCATCACGGGCAGCAACAGCGGTTTCGGCCGACTCGCTGCGCTCAC
>CAXMZV010000516.1:0-3692 GCA_964199985.1 Candidatus Ilumatobacter isfjordensis
AAGTGGTGGATGTGCGTTACGACGATCGGCGGCCAGTTGGATTGCCACTGGGTGGCGGACCCTGCGTGACGGATTCCAGGCCACCCTCGTTGGACTCTGTGAGCAGACGACGGTGGCCTGGTGCACGCCGCTGGACCTCGAATGCCCCATCTCGGTCCGCGAGGGCGAAGAGTTCCTACGTACCGACGATCATGACGTTTCTAAGTTCTCGATCGAGATCGAGGACGGGCGGGTCCTGGTCGCCCAGGGCTCCTACTTACCTGCTGACGGCTAGCCGCTGAGTCCGGTCGAGCCGCCCGACTTCAGCGCTCGCTCACAGCGGGGTCTCTTGTCCAGGCACGCATAACGACAGGACAGATCGCCACACGAGACCACTCGTGAACGGCACGTACGCGCTCGGCCAGGTGCGCGAGAACGCGCGTCGGCTGCAAGGGACAGCAACCACTGCCGAAAGCCGATCGTCGTGCCGGCTATCGCGCGATCTACGAATGGTCAGCGATTGCGAGCTGGTGCGCCTGGGAACCGGCGGTCGGGGGCACTCTCCGGCGCGTCGTCGAGTAGGCAGCGGTCTGGGACACCCAGATCGAGTCAATCTGCGCGCGTGGGTTGGGACGGTCGGGAGCGCCCGGCCGAAGAAGAGCCGTGGGTTCCTGAAGCGCAACCGGTCGCGCTGTGTCGCCGGCGCGTTGCAACGGGTGCAGCTCGGATCAATTCACACGACAATCCCGACACCGGGCGGCCATCTGACCTGCTCTCATACGACACCGATGCGGTCGACGAGGATCTCCCGCACCTCGTTCCAGTCGCGGTCGACGTCCAGGCGCAGCCCGATCCAACCCCGGTGTCCTACGTGGGGCCGGACGAAGATCGTCTGGCTCTCGACCAGCCCGCAGCGGCCCGACGATTCACCCCCCGGCGGGGCCACGCCACGTGTCGCCGGGGCGACCGGGATCACTCCACGACGGTCCCGGCCACACCCAGCTCGCGTAGCACCGTGGCCAACTGCTCCCAGCGCTGCTCGAGGCTTCCGGTGTAGCCGATGGACAACCGCACCAGTCCGGGGGAGATCCCGGCGCGCTCCTGGTGCTCCTCCGACATCTCGCTGGAGGTCGAGCTCGCTGGGTTGGACATCAAGGTGTCGAAGTAGCCCAGGCTCACCGCCATGTAGCCGAAGCTGCGCTCGTTCTGGAGCCGTTCCATGAGCTCGTAGGCCCGCGCGGTCGATCCCAGATCGAGGCACAGCACTCCACCGGCGCCATAGTCCCGATTGCCCAGGCGCAGCAGCAGCTCGTGGTCCGGATGCTCTTCGAGCCCGGGGTAGATCACGGGGATGCCCATCTCCCGGAGCCGCTGCGCGAACACCAGGGCCCGACGCGCATGCTCGGTCATGCGCAATCCGAGATGGGGCAGCCGCATGCTGATCTCGTACGCGATCCGGGGATCCATCGTCGGTCCGAGAAGCATCAGCGACCCCTCGTGCAGGTCCATCAAGCTGGTCACGAACTCGGTGGTCCCACAGATCGCACCCGCGATGGCGTCCGAGGCCCCGTTGATGAACTTGGTCAAGCTGTGCACCACCACGTCCGCTCCGAGCTGTATCGGGGAGACCACCAGCGGGGCGAAGGTGTTGTCGACGACGAGCTTCGCGCCACGATCGTGGGCCAGCCGGGCCAGCTGCGGCACGTCGGCGAGGCGCAGCGTGGGATTGGTCAGCGTCTCCACGTAGAGCACCCGGGTGTTCGGCCTGAAGGCCTCGGCCACGGCCTCCAGGTCACAGGTGTCGACGAACGAGACGTCGATGGCCGACTTCTTCGGAAGATAGTCGTGGAAGAGCGCGTAGGTTCCGCCGTAGACCGTATTGCCCGAGACGACGTGGTCGCCTGCGTCGCAGAGCTGGTGGATCGTGCCGGCGATGGCGCTCATGCCGCTGGCGCAGCAGTACCCGGTCTCGGCGCCCTCGAGGGCTGCGACCTGATGACCGAGGACGAAGACCGTGGGGTTGAAGTGACGGCTGTAGAGGAACCATCCAGTCTCGGGACTGCGGCCCCCGGTGAAGATCTCCGGCATCGTCTCCGGATCCATCACGGTGAACGTTGTACTGGTCTCGACCGACATGTTGACGCCGCCATGCTCGCCGAACTCGTGACGCATCTCGGCCAGCGATTCGATCGGATCGAAGGGCTTCATGGGGCCACCACCAGGTTCACGATGCCAACGTACCCCGCGCTGGGAGTCCGCTCAGAGCCGCCACGACAACCTTGTGCGAGCGAGTACCTCAGCTCACGGCGGACGACGTCAACGAGATTCCGTACGTGGTCGTCAGCACGGTGGACGAGATCGAAGCCAAGCATCGCCCCTGTCGGGAACGATGGGGCATCAGCTACTTCGTCGTCCGCGATCGAGATCAGTTCGCGCCGCGGATCGGCAACACGGCACCGTCCGCGACGAGAAACCTGCCTCTGTCGCCGATCTGCTCGCGGGCGTAGTTCACGTACGCCTCGGAATAGTCGAGCCCAACCACCGAGTTTTCGCCGTCTCGCCGCACGATCTCGGCGGCCAGACTCCCGGTTCCACAACCCATATCGAGGACACGTTCACCGCTGCCGACGCCGGCGAAGTTGGTGAACGGAGACGCGAGCCGATGGCTCCAACGACCCATCTGCCGTTCGTAGCCCGCACCGTCGCGAGACACGAAATTCGAGCGGCTCGTCACAGATTCCCCAGGCCGACCATCAGCTCCACCGTAATTCGGCGGATACAACCGCGCTCGCTCGGCCGATGGAGCCGCGCAACGACTGAGGTGAGAGTTGCTGACGGTAGAACACGTGCCGGCATTCCGTGCGCCGATATCGGTTGTCCGTAGCAGTGCTTGGGGCTGGTGGAGAGTCTTGCTCGGTCGGTTCGGCGTCAGTGAGATGTGGGTGGAGTTGGTGTCAATGCTCGATGTGGACGGTGCCGACAAGTGCGGGGACGGGGAAGGCCACGGAGCCATCGGGTGAGATGAACGACGCGAGTTCGCGTTCGGCTCGGGCAACGAGCGCGGCCTCACCGGCGTCGTCGACGAGGTCCCCGAGTGTCCAGCCCCGTACGTCGGTGTGTACCCAGTCGGCGATCGACTCGAACCGAGCAATGCCGGCGATCTCGTCCACGCGGGGGTCATCGCCATGTGGTGCGAGGAGCTGACGGACGTCCTCCAACTCGCCGAGCACGAACGGTGCTCGGAGCTCGTTGGCAGCTGCACCGCCGAGTTCGTCTTCGATCAAGGCCACCAATGCGTCATAGCCGGGGGTGCGGTCGAGGCCTGCCCACGTGGCGATCGTCATGGTGCCGCCCTGGACCGTGACACGGGCCATCTCTTCGAGCGCAGCCGTGCGGTCGGTGAAGAACATTGCGGCGAATTGGCTGACGGTGTGGTCGAAGGATCGGTCATCGAACGGGAGGGACTCGGCAGCGGCCAGCCGCCAGTCGATTGATGGCTCTGACCGGCGCGCAACAGCGAGCATGCCTTCGTTCGGATCGACGCCGACGACTTCACCATCGGCTCCCACCAGTCGGTGAGCGCCGATCGCAAGGACGCCGGTGCCGCACCCGACGTCGGCAACCCGGGTACCGGCGTTGACCCCTGCATAGCCGAGGACCTGCTCAGGGAACTGCCCGAACAGGGCAGGCACGAAGAAGGCGTCGTAGATCTC
>CAXMZV010000517.1:0-3680 GCA_964199985.1 Candidatus Ilumatobacter isfjordensis
GGCTGTTGGTGCATGGGTTTCCACAGCGGCCGACTCTCCACATCCTCGATCTCGAGGTCGGCCATGACGTCGTTGCGCTGCGCTTGGTTTTCGAAGAGGACGCAGGTCAGCCATCCGTTCCACACCGTGTCATCGGTGAGTGGCATGAACGACAATGTGCTCTCGGCGAGAACGGCCCGGTACCGCTGATTGACGTCGCGTCGTCGTGCCGACATGGCGTCGAGTCGCTGGAGTTGCGCACAACCGAGAGCAGCGAGCAGATTGCTGAGCCGATAGTTGTAGCCGACCGACTCATGCTCGTAGTGCACGGTCGGCTGACGAGCCTGCGTGGCGAGGTGGCGCACCTGACTGACGGCCGCTGTGTCGTGGGAGACGAACATTCCGCCGCCGCTGGTCGTGATGATCTTGTTGCCGTTGAATGACAGAATCGCGCTGGCGCCGAAGGTGCCGGCCGGTTGCCCGTGCAGACTTGATCCCAGCGCTTCGGCGGCGTCTTCGATGAGTGGAACGCCGTACTCGGCACAGATGGGAACGATTCTGTCGTAGTCAGCCAACTGTCCGTACAAGTCCACCACGATGACGGCGGCGGGAAGGCTGCCCTGCTGGCGAGCCTGCTCAAGGCTGCCCTCCAGCAGCTCCGGACTCATGTTCCACGTTGCTTCGTCGCTGTCGATGAAGACCGGCTGCGCGCCGACGTATCGCACAGCGTTGGCCGTGGCAGCGAAGGTGAACGTCGACACGAAGACGTCGTCGCCGGCTTCGACTCCGTGAACGAGCAGTGCGAGGTGCAGCGCCGCGGTGCCGCTCGACAGTGCCGCTGCCGCAGCACTTCCTGTGCGCTCGCACATCATCTCCTCGAACCGGTCGAGATACGGTCCGACCGGAGCGACCCAGCCACTGTCGAAGGCGTCGAGCAGCGCCGCACGCTCGGCCGGACCGACGTCGGGCGGGCTCAGGTAGATCCGTGTCATCGAGCCAAAGACTAGTGCGCGATGTGATCGAGCGATCTTGACCTGACGGGTGAGGGCCCCCGACTGGAGCGACGGGTGAAACGAATGGTCGACGTTGTGGTTGCGGATCGTCTCACCAAGCTTGTTGCCTGGCGCGGAGACATGAGCCTGATCGGACCGAGGCCGCTGTTGGTCGACTACCTCGAGCTCTACTCCGAGAGGCAGGCGCGACGACACGAGGTGCGGCCCGGCCTGACGGGCCTCGCCCAGGTGCAGGGTCGCAACGATGAGACGATGCGTTTCCTGTGTGCGGTTGGCTATCCCGGCATGCGTACGCGACTCGTCGCGCGAGGGGATGCGATGGCAGTCACCTGGCGGCACGTGTGGATCTCGCCGATGGTGGTCATCGGCGACCTGCTCAGGTGTCCTACGGGGCCACTGTCGGACACGACACGGTGCTGGGACGCTGCTCGTCGATCATGCCGGGTGCTGCGCTCGCCGACGTTCAGTCATCTGCAGCGTCGACAGCGCGTGAGCCAGCCGGCTGTGTCGGACGAGGGCGAGCACATCGTGGTGCGACCCGCCGCCCGGCTTCGTCTTTGTGTACCGAATGATGTTGGGGCGCCGTCCCATTGTGCTCGACGTCCGCGACACCTGGCTGGGTGGTTCGCGCCGCTGGGTGTCGATGCTTCGCGGGCTGTTCCGTCGCGAGCTGACGAGCAGCGCACGGGTCGTCGTGCTCTCGCGCAGGTTGCTGCCTGGACCGGGCTCCCGGACGGCGATGGTGTCGAATTTCGCGGCCGGGTGCCGAGCCGAGGTGGTGTCGAACGTGCTCAGGGACGCGGCCGCAACACGGCCCCCTCCCGCCGCCTGACTTCGTCGCCAGTTCAGCTGGGACCAGGCCCGTTAGGCTTGTCGACCGTGCCAGGACCTTCCACCCTCGTGCGTTCAGACGGTGATCACGACATGTCCGTCGCGAAGGTGATGATCGCTGCTGCGGTCCTGATGGTCGGCTCGACTGCGCCATCGATCGTCGTCGGCGTCCATGTGCTCTCGGTGCCGATCGGGTACGAACAATGGACGTTTGCCGTGCCGTTCGGCTTGGCCGGTCTCGTCGGCGTGCTCGGCGCGTACGAGGTCGTTCGGGGTCGGTCGATCTCGACGTTGCCGTTCGCCTGGTGGGTGCTACTGATGTTCCTCGCCTTGGCGCTGCTGTCGTCGAGCTGGTCGGTCTCTCCGACTTCCACTGGGCTTCGTGCGGTGACGGCAGTCGGTATCGCGGGCTTCGGTTTCTGGTTCGGGACGTCCTTCCGCTTCCGCGAACAGCTGGTTGCCGTCGCCGTGGTGACGTCCACGACGGCGGTTGCGAGTGTTGCGCTGATCATCTTCTACCCCGGCATCGGACGTCCGCTCAGCCGGGCCGGCGAGCAGTGGATTGGCGTCTTCGCCGGCGCAAACACGCTCGGGCCGATGTCGGCACTTGGCCTCCTCGCAGCGTACGGGGTTTACCGATCGTTCAACTCGATGGCAATCAGACTGGCCGCCGTTTTGGTGGCGATCCTCCACGCTGTCCTCCTGGTTCGCGCTGACAGCGCCACAGCACAGTTCGGTGTTGTCGGAGTGCTCGCGACCCTCGGCGCCGTTCGTGGGGTTCATGCGGCTCGGCGCCGCGGCATGTCGGGCAGCAAGGTGGCGATCATCTCGTGTGTACTTGCAGGCGGGGCACTCGCGATACTGATTGCCACGATGAAGACCCTGGCGACCGCCGTGGGGTCGGACCCGACGTTGTCCAGTCGAACTCTCATTTGGAGCGACGTCGTCGATGCAATCCAGGAGCGCCCCTTTCAGGGATATGGCTTCTGGGCATACTGGGACAATCTTGACTACTCGTGGGTGAGCTATCGCGACATCGGTCGGTGGTACGGCAGCGCCCACAACTCGATGCTCGAGGCGCTGCTCGGACTCGGGGTGGTCGGCGGAGTCCTGCTCGCGACCCTGGTCGTCGTTGCCGTCGTCAACCGGGCCCGATCGATCTGGGTCGATGACAGCCTGGCGTCGCAATGGTGGGCAGCCCTGCTGGCGTTCCTGCTCGTCGAGCACTCGATGGAGAGTCTGATCCTCGGCCACTCGATCTTCTGGATGTTGCTGGTGAGTGCTGTCTTCGTCCCGCTCGCTTGCGCTGTGGACGCGGATTGCGGAAGCGCGGTGGTCGACCGCCGAGCCGACGCGTCAGTCGACGACTTGTGACCAGGTCGGGTGCATCGTCACGAGGCCATGGATTTCGTTCGTGTCGCCGGCGATGACGTCGAAGGTTTGAGCATTCTGCACGTGGTCGTAGACATGCTGGCGTCCCCACCCGGTGATCTCCGTGTGGAGCACGTACTGCGATGCAACGAGCGGGATCGATGCAAAGTGAACGTCAACGTGACCCGACCCGACGAGGGTGTCTGGAACCTGGTCGACGTCTCGGGTCGAGGGAGCGGTGACCGTCGCTCCGGCGAGGCTCGCAATCGTGACGGAGAAGACCGGCTTCGACACGGATTGTTCAGCCTCCCAGTGCAGCCGAATGGTCAGGTCGTCGCCATTACGGAACCGATCAACGGGCACGCCACCGACCAACAACTCGGTCCGGGCCACCTTGATCCGTCCGTCACCGCGACGGCTGCCTTCGGCGCCTTCAGTTGTCTCGGCACCGAGCATCGTTTCGGTGTACTCGTCCACGATTTCGGC
>CAXMZV010000518.1:0-3673 GCA_964199985.1 Candidatus Ilumatobacter isfjordensis
TGATCCGCTTGACCGCCTTCCGTTGGCGCCCGGTCGACTCGTCGGCGAAACGTCCGATCGCCTGATCGAGGTCGAGTCGGGAGAACCAGACCTTCAGCGTTCGCATGTTGGCGAAGTCCTGCATCGCGCGGCGGTACTCGCGCACGGCCGCGAGTTCGATGTCGCGCCGATCGTGCTGCCTGAAGCCGCGGCTCAGACCGGCGATCGCGAAGCTGGTCACCAGACGCTTGACGTCCCACTCGAAGGGTCCGGGCAGGGTCTCGTCGAAGTCGTTCAGGCTGAACACGAGCCGTCGGTCTGGCGCCGCGTACACACCGAAGTTCGAGAGGTGCGCATCACCGCACAGTTGGACGGTGAGATCGGTATGGGGGAGGGACGCCAGATCGGCGGCCATCAGCGATGCACTGCCGCGGAAGAACGTGAACGGCGATGCGAGCATGCGCGCGTGCCGGATCGGCACTAACTCCGTGATGAGCGCGCGCTCGTCTTCCTCGAAGAGCGCGACCGGGTCCACGCGGTCCGGACCGGACGTCCAGGCGCCGTGCGCCGATCGTGCGACTCGCTGCCGGGTCAGTTTTCCCCGTTCGACCCGCTCTGACTTGGTCTGGCGTTCGACCTCGAGCTTGGAGATCCTCTGCCTGTCTTTGTCAATTCCAGACATCGCTTCAGGTCATCCGTTGGTGGCGTCGTGGGGTCATCCCAGACACTGGAGTGGCCCAATGCTGCAGCTGGGACCGCACGTGCTGGGTGTCGTCATTCGTCAATGTGTCGCTCCATTCGCGCGGTGTCGGGTTGACTGCCATCGTCGGCGATTCGCCTGCGCTAGTGCATCACCCCACCGCAGCCGTCACCCGGGTGAACCCCCGTGTCGGGATCGACCGTCGACTTCGCATCACTGCTTGCCGATTTCAGTCAACGACGCTCGGAGAGGCTCGAGCGTGTGCCGCGGTCCGAAGACCACGATGCGGTCGCCGGGACCGGGTCGTTCTTGATACGAGCCGCTCGCGAGGTAGACCGTGTGGCGTTGCCCGGCGCTGGTGACGGCGAGCATCGTCACCTCCGCCGCATCGACTGCAGCCAGAACGCCACTGGAGCGCGCCTCGTCGTCGGGAATCGTCAGGGTGGCGATCGCCTGATCGCCGATCAGCGTCCACGTTTCGTACGCATGCATCCTCGTCGTTCGTCTGGCGAGTGCGCGCGCCGGCCGCGAACCGATCGTTCGGATCGCGCCGATGCGATCGAGCGCGAACAGCGACACACACAACACCGTCAGCGTGATCGCCTGCGCCCGTAGCCCCTCCCCATCGGGCGGAACCACGAAGCTTGAACCCAGTAGGGCGAGAATGGTCGCCGGTCCGGCATAACCGGCGACCATCAACGTGCTCGCGACGTGGCGAGCGTCCGGGTGCTGGACAACCTGGTCCGATTGGGACGTCGTGTATCCGGCACCGGTCAAGGCCGACTGCGCCTCGAAACGGGCGGACGGCGGGCTGAGCCCTACGGCTTCGTAGACGGCGGCGGCCCACAGAACAGCGAACCGCCACGCCAAGAGCACGACGAAGACGCCGATCACGCCGATCATCCGACGATCACGATCTGGTCGTCGGCGCCGAGGTGGACGCGTTCGGTCACGTGCGGGTTCAGGCCCAGTTCGCCGCCGAGCACCGTCGGGCGCCGCCAACCGATCGCCACAACGCCAACTGCGTACGCCGCCGCGACGATGTCGGCGCCGGTCACTGTTCCGGCGAGTCCGAGCTCGAGCGCGTCGACGAGATGGACGGACGGACCATCGGTGTAGAGGCTGAGGAACACGCTGCGACGTTCTGGCTGCTCCGCAAGCTGCGCGATCAGGCGGCTGCCGATTGCTTCGCTCATCACGCAGTCGTCGGCTCCGGCGCGTCGAGCGAGGGCGACGCTGTCGAGTTCGCGAAGCTCGACGACGACTTTCGGCGCCGGGCTATCCGATTCGTCGAGCGCTCGGCGCAACAGCATCAGGTTCAACAACGTGTGGCTGTCGGTTTCGGGGGCACTCGTGGCCTGTCGGTTGCCGAGCAGCACGACCGTGGTGAGTTCGGCCACGTCGGTGATGTCGGTGAACTGCCATATCGAATGAGGAGATGGCGTCAACGTCACGTTCAGCCCCGACATTGCGTCGATGTTCAGCTCGTCGGCATCGAAGCGGCTTGCGTCGTACACGATCTCGATGGTGGAACCGGGCACAGCGAATTGCTCCCACTGCTGGATCAGTTCTGCGCCGAGGGTGTTCCAGCCGACCACCAGGACGTGTTGTTCACGTGGTCCGGCTCCCAAGAACGGTCGTGCTCTCGGGTCGACAGGGCCATCTCGATCTTGGAACTCAACGGTATTGACTTCGAGATCGACATCGCTGTCTGCGATGACCACGAGACGGTCCGATTCGGCGAAGACCGTGTCGGGGTCCGGATTGATCTCCACGTTGCCGTTCGCACGCATCCTGCCGATTGGACGGGCGTTCGCGTATCGGAAGACGATGTCCTGGAACGGCATCCCCAGCACACCACTCGCATCGCTCAGGTAGAGATCGCTCCCCTCGAAGTCCAGGAGTTCCTCGAACACCTGGTTCAGGCCGGGTTCACGGAGGGCGATCGCAACGCTGCGCGAGACACTGTGCGCAGCGACGACAGGGTGCACCGTCGCACCACACGCGCGCTGCAGGCTGGCGGCGGTCGCCGCGTCGCCCAACTCGGCGATGATCGGCACGCGGTCGAAGCCGCCGAGCTCGGCCCCGGCGGCGAGGACCGCGGCGACGACTCGCGCATCACTCTCGGCACTGTCGGCTGCCGACTCATCGTCAGCGAGCACGATGATCGTGCGAGCGTCGTGGAGCGCGATCGTGCCCAGATCCGATTGGCGTGTCGGATCGCCCCGCCGGAAGACGAGCCGAGAGCCGCGAGGGTTCCCGACGACCGTGCGAACCTCGTCGCCGATCTGCGTCGGATTGCGGTCGGTCAGCACGACGACCGCGTTTCTCCTGCGCTTCGCGTTCGCTAGCAGCAACTGCTGAACAACGGCCGGGAGCCGGGACGATGCCCCGAGGATGACCACATGCCCCGACTCGATGACGGCACTGCGCCCACCCCGCATCCGCTCCACCCGCTGCTCGACTCCGCTGGCGATCAAGCCGATCAACGTGCCGGCGATCAGCAGCCCGACGATCGTGATGACGAGCGCCAGCAACCTGCGACCCCAGCCGACATCGGCCGCCATCGTGCCCGGGTCGAGTACCCGCAGGGTGCTCTGCCAGAAGTCTTCGAGCATGGAGCCGTCCTGGCTGCCCTCCAGCGTGACGTCGAACGCAGCCAGAAGGAGCGTGCTCGCGACCACCGCGGCGAAGGTGACCGCACCGAGCCACAGCAAGGCCACCCAGGTCCCGCGGGCGAGCAGCAGATCGAATCGGTAACGCAGCCGCTCGCTCCGAGATCGGCCAGCGCCGCGCGGATCAGTCCTCAAGACGCCTGACCCTCCTCACCGCGACCGGCAACGGTGGGATTTCGATTCCGGTGGCGATCCGAACGACGAGGGTGGGGGTCCTGAGATGGTACGACACGGGGATCGAGCACATCGTGAGATCGTGCCGCGCATCAAGCCGACGGTCATCACCTCGCCGGGTCGATCACCCGGGTGATGGTGGTGC
>CAXMZV010000519.1:0-3667 GCA_964199985.1 Candidatus Ilumatobacter isfjordensis
ATGCCATCGGCAGCCATGTCGCTCAGCGTGTACGGCACGTCGACCTGCTCGCCTGCCATCAACGACTGCAGCACCTGCATCGGGTTGACCTGCTGACCGTCAAGCTTCGTGGACATGCCAACGTCTCGATTGTCGTAGATGACCACGTGCAAGCCCTGCGCCACGAGACCGTCGAGGAGTTCTTGCTCCCACACGATCATCTGGCTCGTGTACCCGTTGACCAGGAGCAACGTGGGACTGCCGGAGTCGCCGAACGTGGCGTACTCGAGTTCGATTCCAGATTCCAGGGCGGCGCGAGGCATAGAGCGCAGTGTTGCAGAAGTCAGCCGATACCTTCTCAGCGTGTCTGAAACACTGCGCGTGCACGCACCCGGCCGGGTGAACTTGATCGGCGAACACACCGACTACACCGGCGGATTGGTGTTCCCCATGGCCATCAATCGGGGGACCACGCTCACTTACACCGCCGCCGACGGCGTCATCCAGTTGACGTCCGACGGCGCCCCGGGAGCGCTCGCGATTTTGCTGCCGTTCGATGGCGAAGCAAACGCCGTCGAACCGCATTGGGGCTCGTACATCGCGGCAATGTCGGCCGAGCTCGGCGCAACCCAGGGTCTGCGCGGCCACATTGTGTCCGACATTCCCGCTGGCGCCGGCCTGTCGTCCAGTGCCGCCCTCGAATGTGCCATCGGCTTGGCGCTCGGGTTCGACGGCACACCGCTCGAACTGAGCCAAGCAGCACAACGCGCGGAGCACCGAGCGACCGGCGTGCCGACCGGCATCATGGATCAACTGTCGATCGCCGCTGGTGTGGCTGGGCATGCAACGCTGATCGACTGTCACAGTCTCAGCGTCACACCGCACGTCGTCCCGGATGACCTCGACGTTGTCGTGAAGTTCATTGTGCATCGCACGCTCGAAGGGTCCGAATACGCCGACCGTGTTGCCGAGTGCCAGCGCGCCGAGGACGAGATCGGGCCGCTCCGTCTGGCAACACTCGATGACGTCGAGCGCGTGACCGACGACGTCGCACGTCGGCGCGCCCGCCACGTCGTCAACGAGAATCAGCGCGTTCGCGACTTCACCGCGGCGCTCGCCGGTGGCAACTACACCACGGCCGGCCGCATCATGACCGAGGGGCACGCCAGCCTGCGCGATGACTTCAATGTGTCGACTCCGCAGATGGACGCGGCGGTCGAGGCGATCAATGCAACCCCGGGCGTCTTCGGTACACGGATGACCGGCGGGGGCTTTGGCGGGTGCATCGTTGCCATCTGCGAACCCGGCGCTCTGACCGATGGGTGGGTCGTCGCTCCCTCCGCTGGAGCGCGCCATATCAGCTGAGGGCTGCATGTAGGCGGGTGATCGCGCTCGGCGTCCTGCTTCCCCACCAGAAGAGGTCTTGCCCGTCGACACGGACGACGGTCGAATCCGGTAACGCATCGTGTAGTTCGCCGAGGTGTGCGTCGGCGAACTCGTACGGTTCGCTCGGCACGGCGACCACGTCCGGTGCCCACGCCTTCACCTGATCGGGCCCGACCTCGGGATAGGCATCGTCCAGCTCCGCAGTCACCAACGTGCACCCAAGGTGATCGAGCAGCGAGGCGCCGTAGGTCTGGCCATTGATCGACATCCAGGGGCGGCGCCAGATCGGCACGAAGACCGACAGCCCGAGGGGCGCGACGATCGGCGGAGCGTCCAGCTCCGCTCGCGCGCCGACGAGCGTCGCCAGGTCACGGACTACCTTCAACGCAGCCGTGAGAGTGGTGACGTCGCTGACGAAGAGCTCGACCCCGGCCGCTCTCAACGCCACAGCGTCCTCCTGCCGGTTTTCCTCTTTGTCCAGGACGACGACGTCGGGTGACAACGCGACGATCGCGTCGATGTCGGGATTCTTGGTCCCGCCGACATGTCGGATGTCAGGTTGTTCGCAGAATCGAGTGCACGCAATGACATCGGCGCCGAGGTGAAGCAGAGTCTCCGTGCTCGACGGAACGAGGCTGACGACGCGCATCAGCTACCGAGCAGCTTGTCCTTCTGCGACTGGAACTCGTCGGCGGTCAGCGTGCCCCGTTCGAGCATGCCTTCGAGCTTCTCGAGCTGACTGGCCACATCGCCGCCGTCGTGGGCTCCGGTGACCGTGAAACGACGCTTGTCGCTCTCTTCCTTCTGCGAGTGAATGGTCTTCTGCACCTGATCCGGGCGCCGGATGTCGGTGAATCGCTGCTGGCCGTCCTCGCCGCCCGACTCGATGACGAGGTCGCCGGAACCCGTCATGCGTTCGAAGATGCTCTGGTTGAAGTGGATCGTGTTGACCCGCTCGAGCGGGATCTCGACGCCCATCTTCGAGATGACTCCAGCGCGGAAGATCAGGCGGTCAGAGGTGATCACAAAGTTCGTCGTCATCCACTTGAGGTACCGGACGACGACCCAGACCATGCTGGCGACAATGAGGGCGATGACGAGATAAACGAGCCCCGTGCGCGGCGCCCCGGTGCCGTCGGTGAAGATGCGGGTGAGGACGCCGAGGATGATCGATCCGACGAGCGCTGCAACCGGCTCGGCGAAATACCACCAGTGGGGGTGAAGATCGACCGCAACGGTTTCGTAGTCGTTCAGCAGCTTCTTCGGATACGGCATGCCCGCAGCGTATCCAAAGCGGCCCTAGGGTAACCGCTGTGGACGCCGACGCACTCCTCGCTGATCTCGACCCGGACCAGCGCACCGCGGTCACTGCCGAGTCACATTTGGTTGCCGTCATCGCCGGCGCCGGCTCCGGTAAAACTCGAGTGCTCACCCGACGCATCGCCTGGCGAATCGCCACTGAGCAAGCTGATGCACGGCACACGTTGGCCCTCACTTTCACTCGAGAGGCTGCTGGCGAGCTCCGGCGACGTCTGACCCGCCTCGGCATGCGCGAACGCGTGGAGGCAGGCACCTTCCACTCAGTGATGCTCGCCGTACTCAAGCAGCGGTGGGACGACACGGGGCGGCGCCCGAAGAGCATCGTCGCCGACCGTCGCCGCCTCGTCGGCGACGTGCTTGAGCCGTCCCAGCGCGGCGGCATCGAGGGCCTCATCAACGAGATCGATTGGGCGACCGCACGCGGCATCAACGCCGAGCGGTACTCCGCCGCGGCACGTCGTGAGGGCCGCAAACCAAATGCCGGGGTCGAGCGGGCAGCCACCGTGTTCGGCGACTTCGAACTCCTCAAGCGCAAGCGCGGCATCATCGACTTCGACGATGTGCTCGCCCTCGTCATTCGCGACATGGAGTACGACCGCGAGTTCGCCGACACGTTGCGATGGCGGTTTCGGCACCTGCTTGTCGACGAAGCTCAGGACCTCAACCCGCTCCAGCATCGCCTCGTCGACCTGCTGCGCACGGGGCGTGACGACCTGTTCCTCGTCGGCGATCCGGCCCAGGCGATCTATGGGTTCAACGGTGCCGACCCGGCCCTGCTCGTCGATGTCGAGACCCGCTTCCCCGGCATCGAAATCGTCAGACTTCCTGTCAACCACCGGTGCACTCCGCAGATCGTTCGCGCGGGCGTGCATATCCTCTCTGTTGCCGATCAACCGAACGAGCTCGTCTCGAATCGAGGGGACGGTGCGCCGGTCGAGCAGTTTGTGGGTGCCGACGAGATCGCCGAGGCGCGCCACGCTTC
>CAXMZV010000520.1:0-3667 GCA_964199985.1 Candidatus Ilumatobacter isfjordensis
GATCACATCGGCGCCATGCAAGCCGGCGATCGGGACCTCGACAACCTGCGGGCTGCGATGGCGTGTGCGTTTGAGCAGGGGGAAGCTCAATGGTGGCTGTCCGTTGCCCGCCATCTACGCCGGTACTTCTACGCCCGGCAGTTGAATCGCGAGTTCTTGCGGTGGTTGCAGGCCGGCCTCGAGCAGATCGATCCCAAGTCGGAGGCGGGGTTACTCGCAATCGCCAGCGCATTGGTCGCCGCCGTCAATTCGGAAGACTTCGAGGTTGCCGACCGGGTGGCCGAACGAGTTGTGAACAGCATCGATCTCGCCCGGAGCCCAGCCGTTCGTGCTGCGCTCCTCTCCAGCTATGCCGCCTATCTCATCGACATCGATCCGCGTGCCGCAGACGAACTCTTGGCCACCGCAACTGTCCTCGACACGACAACGGTCATCGGCTGCGTCCACAATCGGCAGTGGATGGCATGGGTGACCGGAGACCTCCCGCATGCAGACACAATGATTGCTGACCTCGACGACTTACCCGACGGACCGCTTGTTCGCAGAATTCGAGTACTCGTCGAAATCCAAGCGGCCGCGTGTGCAGGCAGATGGGACGAAGTGATCGACTCATCGCTCGAGCACTACGGCCTGGACGAGGAAATGTCGTCGGACCTGTTGCTCTTCCGTGCAGAGGCCCTCGGCGCACTTGGGCGAATCGATGACGCGATCGTCACGCTCGACCTCCTCGACGAATTCGAACGACGAGAAGGCCTCGCTCGGACAGGTTCACGGATCATCCGCGCGACCATCGAGCTGCGCCGAGGCGGCGCATCGACAGCAAGGTCACTCTTGGCGAAATCAGCAGCATCCTTCAGTCGCGAGTCCGAGCGGGTCCGCCGAATGCCTATTGCATCACTCGCAGGGGTGGCGGCTCACCAACTCGGTGACGACGGCACCGCAGTACTTCTGTTCGGTTATGCCCGTACCATCTGTGACGAGTTCGACATCAACCTACGGATGTCCGAACGTCCCCTCGTCGAAGACGCGTCCCAACAATGCCGAGCGACTCTTGGCCCCGACCGCTTTGACGAACTCGCAGATCTGGGCTCATCGTCCACCTGGGCGAACCTCGTCGAGCTACTCCACGCAACCTGAACTGGGATATTCTCCGCAGAGGCAAACGCGACGGGAGCCGGAGAGGCTTTGGCCAAACAGGACGGGGCGCCAGCGGACTTCCGCCCATATCACCCGCGATTTACAGCGTTCCAATATGCCAGAGAACGGCACATCGGATCGGTCAAGCCCGCTCGTAACGCGCGGTCCAGCCATGCGACTCCGGGACCGAACGGGAGGCGCTCTCCGCTGCCGGATCCCGGACGGCTGAACGGACGCAGCGAATTCGCGATTCTCGAGCGCTCTGCTCGAACGTGGTGGGGTCGCGAGTGATCTGTGATGCAATGGAACCGTGACGGTTGGGGAATCTGACGACGCTGTGGGCTCGCCATGGGCCGGTGACGTACCGGTTCCCGCGGCGCCCAGCGAGTTTGCGTGGTCCAGGCCGGGCGAGCTTGAGGTCGCGTCTCTGGACGCTGCCAGCACCGGTCGCGACGGCGACACGAGTGTCGCCGCGGAGTCGACGCTGGGCGCCGAGGGCGCTGCTGAACAGCCCGCGCTGCTGGCCTTGGTCCTGAGTTCTGAGCGTCGCCGATGGGCTGCGGGCTTGGTGGCTGCGGCGACGTTGTTGGTGCTCGGCTGGCTGGTCATTGGTCGGGTCGATGGCAACGGCAGTCTCGACGCCGTCGGCGCAGTGACGCCGGTTGAGTCGACCGATGAGGTCATGGCCGATGACCCGTTGCTGGCGGTCGACGAGTCAGTCGGGGCCGACCCGGGTGACGATGCCGGCAGTGGCTCGGGCAGCGGAGACCGCTTGGACGGGCCGCCTGAGTGGCGCGAAGACGTCGTTGAGTTGCCACAGGTGCTCCTCAACAGCAGCATTCCCTATGAGGTGGTTGCTCTCACGAGCACAGGTGACTACGTCGAGGTCTCCATCCCGTCGGGTGACGTCGACACAATTGAGGTGGGTCAGGGCATCGATGGACGAGTCGTTGCCGGAGACACCGCGACGCTCTTCGTCAGCTACAGGTCCACGCAGGGAGGTCGACTGTTGCGTGATGGGGAGCCGCCACTCGAACTGTCGTTGCCCTCAAATATCAGTATCGCCCAGGTCATCGACGCCGGTCACGAGTTTGCTGGGATGGCGTACCGAAACGGTGAACAGAGCCTGTTCAGAGTGCTCGCTGATGGTGGTGTTGTCACGACATCGTTCGACGATGCCGACATCGGCTTCTGGCACGGGCGGTTCGCCCCCGACGGCTCGGCACTGGTCGACGAAGCTGGTGGCGTGTACCGCGATGGTCCCGACGGTTACGAACGGATCAGCACCGGAGTGCTGATAGCGACCTCGCCCCATCACGTGCTTGTGCAGGAATGCGATGGGGCGATGGTGTGCGGGTATGCGACCATCGAGTTCGGCACCGGTGAGCGCGTCGAAGCCGTGATTGCCGATGGCTTGCTCGGTTCGTTCGGGTTCGGCTCGGCGCACGTGTCACCGAACGGCCGTTGGCTGCGAGTCGTGGCCGCTCGCGGCGACTCCTCCGATGAGGTCATCATGGACTTGACGACGGGCGAGCGTACCGACATCGATTTCATTGACCTCGGCCCCGGGGGCAGGGTGTGGGCCGCGGACAGCTCGGGATTCTTCCGCGAATCGCTGTCGGTGGGTTTCGAGTTCTACGTGGTGGCGACCGGCGAGACGATCACGTTCGGCGAGGAACTCGGACGGATGGTTTCGTTCGACATCAGGCCGACCGTGGAATCCGAGCCCGGGCCCGCACGTGCCTCATCAACGACGGGGCTGGAACTGATTGCACTCACAGCGGCTGGTGACGTTGCTGAGATCGACGTCGACTCGGGCGCAGTCGTCATCACTGACGGGCCGGGCATCGACAGCGACGCTCCGGTCACGGTTCTGCCCGATGCGGCTGGGGCGACGTTCATCTCGTACGACAACGTGGCGTCGATGCGGTTCATCGCCGCCGAACGATCAGCGCTCGAGGTCGTCGGTGCAAGCCCGAGCGGTCCAATGTGGCCTGGGCCGACGCCAGGGTCGTTCTGGCAGACAGAGGACTCGGACGACACCGCCGCCCTGGCACTGGTCGATGCGCAAGGAAACGGACTGGGTGCATCCATCGAGGTCGACGCGGACGGCTCGTTCGGACTCGTCGGATCTGATGGTGGCGGCGGGGTGGTGATCGAACCGGCACTCGGTGGCGTGTTCGCCCTCGATGGGTCGAAACCGCCAGAGCGGATCACGAGCGGCGAACTCTTGGCTCTCAACGCGGCCGTCGCGTACGTGCGCGAATGCGACGACGCGCTGCAATGTGGTGTGTTCGCTGTCGACCGGGCCACCGGCAACCGGACGCGCGTTGACAACACCGGCTTCTCCAGAACCGGTGACATCGGAAGCAGAGGCGTTCCCTCCGGGCAGAACGTTTCACCCGACGGAACAATCGCCTTGGTCCGCGACAGTGGCGATCCCACCCGATGCCTGATGATCGACACGGCTGCAGGGCGCGACTCGTGGACCGCGGTGCCATGCGTCGACATAGCCAGCCCGATCATCTGG
>CAXMZV010000521.1:0-3661 GCA_964199985.1 Candidatus Ilumatobacter isfjordensis
GGATCAGCGGTTCGTAGTGCTCGAGCGGGTTGCTGACGTAGTCGGCGTCGAACGCCTTCTGGTCGTACTTCGCACAGAACTCTTCGGTGTGATCGAAGAACGGGTTGTCGCGATGCACTTCTCGGGTGTCTTTGTCCATGCCCAGGTGCTGCCAGAAGTAGTAGCCCTGAAACTCGCCGTGGTGCTTGACCATGAAGTGATTGGCCTCGGACACGAACGGCTTGAGGATGCCGGCCGCGATGTCGGGGTGGCTGTACGGGCTGAGCGTGTCGCCGATGTCGTGAATCAGCGCGCACAGCACGTACTCGTCGTTCTGCCCGTCTTTTTCGGCACGCGTCGCGGTCTGCAGGCTGTGCTCGAGCCGGTTGACAGGAAACCCGCCGTGATCGAACTCGAGGGCGCGCATCAGGTCGATGACGCGGTCCGCGACCATGCTCTGGGTGATGCTGAGCTGTGGGGCGATGATCGCCCAGTCTTCGGCGGTTGAGTCCTCGAACGACGTGAACGAGGCGCGCTGGTGTGTGTCGGTCATGCTGTGCTCCTGGCTCTTACTGGGCGGCTTGGATGGCCTGCCACACACGCTCGGCGGTGGCGGGCATGTCGATGTGCTTGACACCGAGGTGGCTGACGGCGTCGATGACGGCGGACTGCACGGCGGGGGTGGAGCCGATGGTGCCCGACTCGCCGATGCCCTTCACGCCGAGTGGGTTGACGAATGTCGGGGTCTCCATGTGGATGACTTCGAAGCTCGGGAGCTCGGCGGCCGAGATCATGCCGTAGTCGGCGAGGTTGGACGTGATCGGGTTGCCGTCCTCGTCGTAGCGGACCTCTTCGAGTAGCGCTTGGGCGGTGCCCTGTGCAATGCCGCCATGGATCTGGCCGTCGAGCAGCAGCGGGTTGACCACGCGGCCGGCGTCGTCGCAGGCGATCTGGCGGAGGTGCTTCACCTGGCCGGTGCCTGTGTCGACCTCGACCACGGCGATGTGGGAACCAAAGGGGAACGTGGCCATGTCGGCCACGAAGGTGGTGTTGAGCGTCATCTCGTCACCCTGCTGCTTGGCAGCAACGGCAACATCGGCCCAGGTCTTCGACACCGCAGGAGTACCGGCAACGTGGAACTGGCCCGATTCGGTGTCGAGCACGACATCGGCCTCGTCAGCTTCGAGAAGCTGTGCTGCGACCTTCTTCGCCTTCTCGGCGATCTCGCGACCTGCTTGGCTGACGGCAGCGCCACCCTGCTGGAGCGAGCGCGAGCCCATCGTGCCGCCGCCGACCGGGACGCGATCGGTGTCGCCGAACACGAGGGTCATGTCGTCCATCGGGATGCCGGTCTGCTCGCTGGCAAGCATCGACCACGCGGTGTCGTGGCCCTGGCCCTGCGGGGTGGTGCCGGTGTAGACCGTGGCGGTGCCGTCGTCGTGCACTTCGATCTTGGCGTCTTCCTGCTTCGGGTCGACGCCGCCGGTGATCTCGACATAGACGCAGACGCCGATGCCCAACTGCTTTTCAGCACCCGATGCGCGGCGCTCGGCCTGCTCGGCGCGGAGTTCGGCGTAGCCGGCACCTTCGAGAGCCTTGTCGAGGGCTCCTTCAAAGTCGCCGACGTCGTAGACCTGACCGATGGACGTGGTGTAGGGCTCAAGGAACTTCGGGATGAGGTTCTTGCGGCGCAGCTCAGCCGGGTCCATACCGATTTCGAGAGCGAACAGGTCCATCGCACGTTCGATTGCCGCGGTGGCCTCGGGGCGTCCGGCGCCGCGGTAGGCGGTGATCGGCGTGGTGTTGGTGACCACCGACGTCGTGCGGACTTCGATGTTGGGGATGTCGTACACGGCTGCGGCCATTGGCCGGGTGAAGAACGGGGCGAGAATCGTGCCCATGCCGACAAAGGCTCCGCAGTCCTGGATGCCGTGGAGTTGGTAGTGGGTGACGTCGCCGTCCTTGGTGCCGCCCATGGTGACGTACTGCAACTGCGCACGCCCGTGGCCGAGCATCATCATCGACTCGCTCCGGGTTTCGCGCCACCGCACTGGCCGATCGAGCTCCTTGGCGAGTGTGCCGAGGAGCATTTCTTCCGGGTACGCATCGATCTTTGCGCCGAAGCCACCGCCAACGTCTGGGGTGATGATGCGGAGGTCGCCCTCATCGCACTTGTTGGCAGCGACGAAGGCTGCCTTGGCGCCCTGTGCGTGTTGTGACGACACCCACTGAGTGAGGCGCCCGTCGTTCCAGACGGCTGCGGACGCGCGCACTTCGAGTGGGCACGGTGCAACGCGCTGGTTCATGAAGCGACCACTGACCACGGTCTCGCAGTCCTTGAAGAACTCGGCGGTGTCGCTGTTCTCGGGCATGCCGAGTGCGGTGGTGTCGAACACGGCGTTCGATCCGGCCGCGTCGTAGATGTGTGTCTCGGAGGCGAGTGCTTCTTCGAGGTCGATGAGGGTGGGGAGGAACTCGACGTCGGCAAACACCATCTCGGCGGCATCGGTGGCCTGCTGGTAGGTCTCCGCGACCACGACCGCGATGGGCTCGCCCACGTGGCGCACCCTGTCGCTGGCGAGCAGCGTTCGCGCCGCTGCGGGGTTGAACGGCGAGGGGACCGGTTCGAGTCCAAGCGACTCGGAAGTGTGGACAGCGAGGACGCCGGGCATCTCGAGTGCGCCGTTGATGTCGATCGAGGTGATTGTTCCGTGGGCCACCGCCGAGCGGACGTACACCGCTTGCGCAGCACCTTCGAGGCGTGGATCGGAAACATCGTCGGCGTACATGCCGCCCGACGTCAGGAACTTCGGATCTTCTTTGCGCTGAACGCGATTACCGAGAATGCTGCCACCAGCCACGTGATACCCCTGTCGTGGATTGCGGGCGTCCGAAGCGGATGCCCTGATGACGCCGAACCTAGTCGGTGACGACGGGCGCGGGCCCAGCCGTGCGCGCAGCAAAGATCTCACTGACCACGTTGTACGGCCAACCGTCGGGCAGATCGGTGGGCAGCGGCGGTGTGGGGAGCACCGAACGGCGTTGCTCACCGGTCTGCACGTAACCGATCTCTTCACGTGCGGCCTCGCGGACGCCGTCGTCGGTCTTGAGGCGATCGACCTCCGCTGCGAGCTGGCCGTTGACGCTGACGAGCGCATCGAGCTGGGCCTGTCGCTGCTCAAGATCGCTGTCCTGTTCGCGCCATGTGCCGATCGGCAACACGAAGACAGCGGCGGCCATGGTGCCGATGACGGTGAGGGCCGCGATCCCGGCGAACAGGGCAACTTTCGGTCGACGCGAGAGGCGCTTGTCGACCGGAATCGACCGTGTGATGTCGCCCAGGCGCGATGAGCCTTCCTTGGCGGACGGCAGGATCGGACGTTTGATCGACGTGGTCTTCGATCGGCTCACCAGCGCAGTCTTGCAGCTCCATCTGTTGATTCGGCGCCAGAAACAACATTCAACCTCGACATGAACTTCACGTCAGCCGAGCGCAACGACACCGAGCACGCCGGCGAGGACCAAGGCACTCGCCGCATACTCCTGGCGCTCGTGCCGTTCGTGTAGCCACAGCGCCGATATTGCGAAGGCCATCAGCAGTTCGACCTGTCCGAGCGTGCGGACCTTGGTTGCCGATGTGAGGGTAACGGCAACGGCCCACCCGGTCGACCCGCAGATGCTG
>CAXMZV010000522.1:0-3661 GCA_964199985.1 Candidatus Ilumatobacter isfjordensis
ACCCTCGCCCGAGGCCCGCGACGCACTGCTTGCGCCGCCGGCGACGGAACGTGACCAGTACATCGCCGACTCGGTCCGGGCCAAGGTCTGGCTGTCGACGAAGTACTACTCCGAAGAGGAGACCAAACAACGATCCGCTCGTCAGTTCGATCGCATCTTCTACCCCGAAGGCTTCACTCGTCAGCTCTCCGCGGTCTATGCCAGCGGTGACCGCAGCGATCGGCTTCGTCAGCTCGGCGTGCCCACGCTCGTCATCCATGGACGCGACGACGAACTGATCTCACCATCCGGTGGTGAGCGGACCGCCGAACTGATCGACGGCTCCCGCTACCTGTTGCTGGCCGACATGGGCCACGACTTGCCCGGCCAGCTCGTTCCCGTGTTCGCCGAAGCAATCGGCGGCCACATCCGCACCAGCACCATTCCCCTCACCGTCTGAAACCAATCGACACCCCTGAAGGAGACACCTATGCCCGGACCACTCGCCGGCCACCGCATTATCGAAATCGCAGGAATCGGCCCCGGCCCGTTCGCCGCGATGTTGCTGAGCGACCTCGGCGCCGAAGTCATTCGAGTCGAGCGTGTAGCGGCGGTGCGCGGCGGCGCACCCGACAAGCCGGCGGGCGACATCAGCCTTCGCGGCCGCCGTAACGTCGCCATCGACCTCAAGCATCCCGACGGTGTCGCGACACTGCTCGAACTCGTCGAGTCCGCCGATGCGCTCATCGAAGGGTTCCGACCCGGCGTGATGGAACGCCTGGGCATCGGGCCCGACGTCTGCCTGGAGCGCAACCCGAAGCTCGTCTTCGGCCGGATGACTGGTTGGGGTCAGGAGGGCCCGTACGCACAAGCGGCCGGTCACGACATCAACTACATCCCGCGACCGGGGCGCTCGCCCACTTCGGCCGGGCCGGGGAAGGCCCCACACCACCGCTGAACATGGTCGGCGATTTCGGTGGGGGAGGCATGTTCCTCGCCCTCGGCGTCGTCGCGGCGCTCCTCGAAGCGAAGTCCAGCGGCCAGGGCCAGGTCGTCGACACCGCCATGGTCGATGGCAGCGCCGTGCTGATGACGATGTTCTGGTCGTTCAAGGAGGCCGGCATCTTCGACGAGAACAATCGCGGCACCAACCTGCTCGACACCGGCGCACATTTCTACGACGTCTACGAGTGCTCCGACGGCCGGTACATCTCGATCGGGTCAATCGAACCGCAGTTCTACGCCGAGCTGATGCGGCTCACCGGCCTGGAAGGCGACGATCAGTTCGCCAAGCAGATGGATCCGACGCAGTGGCCTGCACTGAAGGTCCGCATCGCGGAGCTGTTCAAGACGAAGACCTGCGATGAGTGGTGTGCGTTGATGGAGATGACCGACGTCTGTTTCGCCCCGGTGCTCGCGATGAGCGAGGCGGCGCAACACCCGCACAACGTTGAGCGAGAGACCTTCATCGAACTCGGGGGTGTCATGCAGCCCGCACCAGCGCCGCGCTTCAGCCGAACTGCAGCCATAGTCGAGCAGCTGCCGGCGCACCCGGGTGAACACACCCGCGGCGTACTCACTGACTGGGGCATCGACGCAGATCGCGTGGTGGCCCTCATCGAGTCAGGCGCCGTCCGACACGCCGAGTAGGGACCTCGGCAACCGCCTGACACACTGGCGACGATGTCGACACTGGTTTGCTTTCACGCCCATCCCGATGACGAGGCAATCGCCACCGGAGGTGCCATGGCCCGCGCTGCTGCGGAGGGTCATCGCGTGGTGCTCGTCGTTGCGACTGACGGCGACCACGGTGAAGTTCCGGATGATCTCGCCGACGGCGAGACACTCGTCGAACGTCGGCGCGCCGAGACCGAGGCGTCGATCGCCGCACTCGGCGCCCATCGTGTCGAGTTCCTCGGCTACACGGACTCCGGTATGACCGGCTGGGAACAAAATGCCCATACGGACAGCTTCCTGCAGGCCGATCTGGCCGAAGCCGCCGAACGGCTCGCAGTCATTCTGCGCGAGGAGCAGGCCGACGTCCTCACGGCCTACGACTGGCATGGAAATTACGGCCACCCTGACCACATCAAAGTCCACGAGGTCGGCCATGCAGCTGCTGATCTGCTCGTCGCAGAAGGGCACGACATCCGTCTTTTCGAGGCAACGATGAACCGCGATCGCGTGGTCACGATGATCAAGGTGGCGATGGAGGCGGGCATGACGGGACCTGGCGGCGAGAACGGCGATGGGGAGCCGTTCGATCCGGCCGGGCCAGCCGATGACGGCAACCCGTTTGGCATGCCCGAAGCGGAGCTCACCCTCGAAGTTGACGTGAGTGGCTACGTCACGCAGAAGCGTGCAGCGATCGCGTGTCATCGCAGCCAGATCTCCGACCAGTCCTTCTTCCTGGAAATGCCGCCAGAGGCGTTCTCGGCGATGTTCGGCACCGAGTCCTACATCGAGCGGGGCGTCGAGCCACCGATGCGCCAGGGTTGGTTCTTCTAGCTTCCACCATTCACCTGGACCACTCGGCAAGGATGTGCGTCATGCCTCGCATTTTGACCGCTGTCGTGACCGCATTGAGCCTGGTTCTGGTCGCCTGCGGCGGTGGCAGCGATGAGGTCGCTGGCCCAACCACCCGGTTGACGTTGCTCCCGACGACCACCACGACTGAGCCGCCAGCGGTCACGAGCACGCTGGTCGACGATTCTGGTGCAACGACTGCGGTGACTGAGCCGCCAGCCACCACGACGGCGGAGGCGACAACGACGACCGAGGCCCCGGTCACGACGACAACCGAGCCGGTCGACCCCGCTGTCGAAGCACTCGTGTTGAGCGAAGACGGCATCGGTGCTGCGGTGTTCAGCGGCGATCCCGACGGGGTCGTCGCATTCCTCAGCACATTCGTGGGTCCGCCCACCGCCGATACCGGCTGGGTCGACCCGTTCTCGATTAGTGCGTGCGCCGGAACCGAACTCCGCGTGGTCTCGTTTGGCAGCCTTCGCCTGACCTTCGGCGATGTCTCGCCGGTGCTCGAAGGTCGCCGTCACTTCTTCGCCTACACCTACGGCAGCTACTCCTACGACGGCAACGCAGTCGTGGTGACAGACCAGACCCCGCCCGGCCTGTTGACCGGCACCGGCGTTGGGCTTGGTACGAGCCTGCTCAGCCTCGAAGCGGCCTACCCGGGCCTCGCGCTCAACCCGGCTGACGACTTCTTCCCGGAGACGTTTGTCGTGAACGACAACCTCCGTGGCGCCCTCAGCGGCCTCGCTGACGACTCAATCGTCGTCAACATCGTCGGCGGGCAAGACTGCGCCGACCCCACGTGAGCGACCTGCACAACACGCTTGGCTGGGTACTCATCGTGGCAAACGCCCTCGTTGGGGTCTGGGCGCTGGCCGCCCAGTACGTCGAGCCGCTCCGCGTGAAGGCCATGTGGTGGGCGATTGGCGTTGCACAGCTGACGGTCTTTGCCGTGGCCATCGTGGGCGTGCTTCTCGCGAACGAAGAGGGACGTGTGCTCGACGACTTCCACGCGCTCTACGGATTCACCACGATTGTTGCGGTCGGAATCCTGTACAGCTACCGATCGAGCCCGTTCATCAGGGACAAGCAGTACCTGCTGTACGGATTCGGCAGCCTGTTCATCATGGGCCTGGGCATCCGCGCCCTCTTC